>CAZHLL010000002.1:0-122981 GCA_964533305.1 uncultured Acidibacter sp. | reverse complement strand
GCCTGATCACGCTCGATGCCAAAGAAAATTCTGTTCGACTGCGACCCCGGGGTCGATGACGCGGTGGCCTTGTTGCTGGCTTTTGCCGCCCATGATGATATCGACATCCTCGGTATCACGACCGTCGCGGGCAATGTGGATATCGGGCAAACCACTCGCAATGCCTGCGTGATTCGTGAGATCGCGGCACGACCGGACGTGCCGATCGCCGCAGGGGCTGAGCGCCCGCTTCGGCGCGAGCCGATTGTCGCCAGTCACTTTCATGGAGAGTCTGGCCTCGGCGACTTGCCCTTGCAGCCCGCGACCGCCGGAGCCATGGCGCCAAGCGCGAGCGATTTCTTGCAAGCACAATTACAGCAGTCACCGCCGCAATCGATCTCCTGGGTCATCACCGGGCCCATGACCAATGTCGCCGACGTCATCTCGCGCGAGCCTGCGCTGCTTCAGGCGATCAAAGAATTTGTCGTGATGGGCGGCGCGCGCAGCGAGGGTGGCAATATCACCGCCTCGGCGGAGTACAATATCTTTGCCGACCCACACGCGGCCGAGATCGTCTTTGCCGCAGGCCTGCCGGTCCATGCCTTCGGGCTGGATGCCACCCACCAGGTACGCGCGACGCCAGCGCGGATCGAGCGACTGCGTCGTATTGATACCGCATCGGCGCAGGCCGCTGCGCAACTACTGGCCTTTGCCAGTGCACTCCCCGCCTATGATCGTAACGAAGGCTCGCCGGTGCACGACCCCTGCCCCATCGCCTGGCTGATCGCACCCGAGTTGTTCGAGTTTCGCCCCTGCCAGGTGAATGTCGAATGTGATTCAGCACTCACGATCGGGCACACGGCTGTCGAATTTCGACCACAGCCGGGCAAAGAGCAGAATGTTCGCTGGGCGACGAAAGCCGATGGCGACGGTTTCTTTGATTTGTTGTGCGAACGGCTGGCTACTCGTCCTCAAGCGTAAACGCCATCATGTAATCGCCCACGGCCGTCTCGGCCGTCGAACTGCCCCCTGCTGCGATGACGAGATACTGCTTGCCGCCGGCGCGGTAAGTCATGGGCACCGCCATGCCAGGCACGGGCAAGTCTGCCGACCACAGCTCCTCGCCAGTCGCCGTTTTGAGCGCGCGCAGCTTGTTGTCCATGGTGGCGCCGATGAACGTCAGACCGCCGGCGGTGGTGATCGGGCCACCAACATTGGGCGAACCCCAGTTGGCGCTCTTGGGGATGGTGATACCGGCGCGACGAATCTGTCCGAGCGGAATCTGCCAGCGCACTTCGCCGCTCGATAGATCGAGTGCCGTCAGGGTACCCCATGGGGTCGGCGTGCAAGGGATGCCAAGTGGCGAGCGAAAAATCTCGCCCTCGACACGATATGGCGTGCCTTTGAGCGGGCGTGTCAGATAATTCTTTGGGGTCTGCCCATCCTCGGCGACGGGATCTTTTTTGGCCACCACACGCAATACTGTGGCCAGATTCTCCGCCTTGATGATCAATAAATTCGTGGCGGGATCATAAGCCGCTCCACCCCAGTTGCCGCCACCGAGCGCGGATGGAAAGAGCAGCGATCCGCGTACGGAAGGTGGTGTGTACATGCCGTCGTACCGCAATCGATCAAATTCGCGCTGGCAAGCGGCACGATCGATGGGGGTGAGACCAAAGAGCTCATCACGCGTCATGGTTTGGCGCGCAAACGGTGCCATGCCCTGTGGCACAGGCTGGGTGGCCGCAGCGATCTCACCCGGCACATCGCTCTTCGGAACCGGCTGATCGACAATCGGCCAAAGCGGCTCGCCCGTCGCGCGATCAAAGCCGAAGAGCCAACCCATTTTGGTTTGCAGCAAGGCCGCGGGTATTCGTTTTCCGTCGCGACGAATATCGACCAGCAAGGGATGCCCCACGAGGTCGTAATCAAAGAGATCGTGGCGTACTACCTGCCGTGACCACACCACCGCCCCGGTCGCGCCATCGAGTGCGACGATGGCGTTGGCGAGCGGAATGTCGAAGCGACGCTCGCCACCGTAGTAGTCCGTGGACGGACTGGTGGTGGGCAGAAACACCAGATTGCGCGCAGGGTCGACACTCATGGTGGACCAAACATTGGCGGCCCCGCTCTCTTGACGATGCGGCTCCGGGATGGGATTGAACTCCCAGCGCAGCGCCCCACTGCGTGCGTCAAAAGCGCGCACGATCCCGTCATGAGCATTGGCGATCCCGTCATCGACCATGGTGGCCGAGATCACCACGTCGCCCAATACCACGGGGGGCGATGAAGCCGAGGCCAACAAGCCCGTGCCATGATTTTCGTGATCCGCGTGGCTGACCCAACCGGAATGACCTGCGTCGGCACCAAAGTCGGCGCACAGCTGCCCGGTATCGGCATCCAGTGCGTAAACACGGGCCGCCTCGCCGTTTTTGAAGATCCGTCGCTGGCACCTGCCCACCGGCAGGCTCGTGTCCGTGCCTTGCCAGTAGGCAACACCCCGACAACGGGAGACAAATTGAAGCGGCGGGCTGAGCGCAGCTCGCCCCGTCTTCGGGTCCGGTCGGTGCGGGTCGAACACCCAGCGTTCCTTGCCCGTCACGGGATCGAGTGCAAATACCCGATTGAATGGCGTGCAGAAATAGAGCAAATCATTGACGTGCAAGGGTGTCGCCTGAAATGCCGTGCCACGGGGTGAAGGCCCTTCGCGAAAATCCCCCGAGCGATGCATCCACGCCGGCTTCAATCGATGCACATTACTCGTGTCGATTAGGGCGAGTGGCGAGTGCTGACTGCCACCCGCATCACGACCAAAGAAAGCCCAGTCATCCGCAGCCGCAAGCGCTGTAGCCCCGAGAGCAGACATCGACAAGAAAATCACACCGAGTATTTCGGAGTATCTACTTTGATTCATAACAACCCCGCTATCCACGCCACGCTGATCCCCAACAGAATAACCACGATCAAACCGGCGACCCATGGCCAAATATTCGCAGTATCTGATTTCTTTCCCGAGACCTCAGCGGCGGCGCGCCGAACCATGGCCGCATCCACCTCGCGCCGCTCATGACCATAGGCGCCGAGTAGGGCACGATCGGCAATCACATTGATTAAACGCGGAAAACCGCCACTTTCGCGGTGCAGCGACACCAACGCACGGGGCGAAAAAATATCTGCGGTGGCGCCCGCCACCCGTAAACGGTGCCTTACATAGAGCGCCGTCTCCTCGGCCGACAAGGGCTCCAGGTGATGCCGTCCGGTGATACGTTGCGCCACCTGACGCAGATCTTGACGACCGAGCAAATCACGCAGCTCAGGCTGACCAATCAAGATAATCTGCAGCAACTTGCGCGTGGCGGTCTCAAGATTGGTGAGCAAGCGAACCTGCTCTAGCACCTCGCGATCGAGCAGATGTGCTTCATCAATCAGCAGCGCAACCCGTCGCCCTTCCGCATGCGCAGCAAGCAATCGCTCGCCAATGACATCCATCAGTGCCTTGACGCTGCCACGACGCGCGGGTGTCAGGCGGATCTTGAGCTCCTGACAAAGTGTCTGCAGAAATTCTTTGACATTGAGACGCGGATTGAGAATCAGGGCAATCTCGACGCCCGGCAGATCGCGGGCAAGCAAAGATCTCACGACCGTGGTCTTGCCCGTGCCCACTTCGCCCGTCAACTGAATAAAGCCACCCGCTTCACTCACGCCGTAAACAAGATGCGCGAGCGCCTCCGCATGGCGTTCGCTCAAAAAAAGATAACGAGGATCCGGTGTGATCGAGAAAGGTGGCTCAAGTAAACCAAAGAATGAGTGGTACATCAGCCTGCCACGGCAGTCCGATCAACGACCCGGCGGCACATAAACGCAAGCCTGACCTGCGGCAGTCAACTTGGCACAGATTTCACGCGCACGGGTCTCGCTCACGACGCCGGCTCGCAGCCGATGGATGTCACCACCGGCCCGCTGAGTCGAGACGATCTGTGGCACAAGACCACGCAAGTCCGCATGCTGCGTACGCGCCGCTTGCCAACCCTCCTCGGCCTTTTCGCGCGAGGAAAACGCCCCGAGCTGGATCCGGTGCTGAACCCCCTGCGACGCCCCCGGCACAGCGGCCGGCGTGTTGGCTGGCTTGAGTTCAGGCGACGGAATGGACTCCACCGGTCGCTCCACCGGCTCGATGGCGGCGGGCCCGAGCACCCCCGGAGCAGACATGAAATTTTGCAGCCGAAGGCGCGCCTCGCCGGCCCAGCGCCCCCTCGGATAGTTATCAACGAACGCGCGGTAGGCTTGCGCCGTATCCTGCTCTGTCGCCAGGCGCCAGTCACGCTCCTCGGCGAGCGTGGCGATGCGCCTTTCGGCTACGGGTGCGTACTGGCTTGCGGGGTAACGCTCGAGAAAGGATTCATAGGCTTCAAGCGTGTCGGCGCGCTCGGTGCCCTGCCAATCCTGCAGCTCGCCGCAGGCGACCAGCAAAGGCAGACAGCACAATGAAATCCACAAACGCCAACGCATGAGCCGGATTCTAGGTCATGGCCGATGAATCCGCGAGTTCCTGCAGCACAAGGCGTGATATGAAGCCCCGACCCTCAAGCAAATCAAAGAAGCCGCAATGCCCACCGTGACGGGGTGACAGCACGCGTAAAGCAGGCGGCCGAGCGATACGGGCAAGATCTTCGGCGGGAATGATGGGGTCATCCAGCGCATTGACCATCACCGAGGGCACCTGCAGTGAAGCAAGGCGCTCGCCCACCAGAGCATAGCCGGCAAAATAATCGGCTACGGTCGCAAAGCCGGTGTGCTGCAACACCAGCTCTTCGGTCATTTGCCGCAAATCCGCCGATCGCAGCAACTGATCAAAGCGGAACTCGTTTGGCCAAAGATTTTGCTTGCGCCGTAGACTGCGCGACCACTTGAGCACGAAGTATCGCCGATAGATCCACCAGCCCTGCTCCAGCGCGTCCAGGGTCTTGGCCGGATCCAATACCGGCGAGATGGCGATCGCCCGCGACACACGCAACCCGGCCGAGGGCGCCCGGAGCGCGGCACGCAACATGAAATTGCCGCCCAAAGAAAACCCGGTCAGACTGAGCTGATGCGACGGAAACAGCCGTTGGATCGAGCGCAAGGCTTCGACCACTTCGGCCAATCGACAGGAATGGAACAAGCCGGGGTTGAGATGATGGGTGTCGCCGTGATCGCGCAGATTGAGTCGCAGGACATCACACCCGGCAGCATGCAGATCGGCCGCCAGTGACAACACATAGAGTGATCGGGCGCTGCCTTCCCAACCATGCAGAATCACCACTAATCTTGGTAACTCGGCACCCGTCTTTTCGGGTGGCTGCTTACTCGCGGATGAATTCGCGGGCGCAGGCGAAAAAAATCCCTGTAATCGCACCCCGTCACCGGCTGACAGCAACAGGGTACGACTGCATCGAAGCAGGGCCGCAGCGCGACGCTCCACCCACGGCCTGCGCAGCGACAAACTCGGTAGCACCGACTGCAGATGCGAATTGCCAAGCACCCCGGGCGCGGTGAAATTCAGCGCGGACATCGTTCTCGACATCGCTGCGGTCAGTCCCGCAAGCCGATGCCACGCCGCATGAGCCAGAGTGCGATGGCAAACAACACCAGCGCAAATCCCAGCATGATGGCGAAGGCGAGGACCATGTCCACGTCAGAGCGACCAAAGAATCCGAAGCGGAATGCGTTCACCATGTACAGCACGGGATTGGAATACGACAGATCGCGCGCCCAATCCGGCAGCATGGATACCGAGTAGAAAATACCACCAAAATAGGTAAGTGGTGTCAGCACAAAGGTCGGAATCCAGTTGACCTGGTCAAAGTTCTTGGCAAACACGCCGTTGATGAAACCGGCAAGCGAAAAAATCACTGCCGTCAACAAGACCGCGACGATGATCAAGAACACATGCTGCACCGGCAAGTGGGTGAAAAACAAGGCGACCAGCGTAACGGCAAGACCCACCAACAACCCACGCAGCACTCCGCCGCCCACATACCCGAGCACCACAACCCAATCCGGCAGCGGAGAGACGGAAATTTCCTCGAGATAGCGCTGGAACTTGGCGCCAAAGAATGACGAGGACACATTCGCGTAAGCGTTCGTGATCACCGCCATCATGATGAGACCCGGCGCGATGTATTGCGTGTAGTCAACCCCGTCCATCTGGCCGATGCGCCGGCCAATCAGACTGCCGAAGATCACAAAATAAAGCGCGGCTGTGACGGCAGAAGGCACGATCGTCTGCCCCCAAATACGCAATATGCGCCCGAACTCTCGGCGCAGAATCGTCATGAATCCGATCCAACGCGTACGTGCCCGACTGTCCGCAGCGATCACTGTCATACCCCTGCGCCGGCGGCGCGGTCGACCAAGCGCATGAAGATTTCTTCGAGCCGGTTGACCTTGTTGCGCATGGACACCACGTGCAAGCCGTCTGCCGACAGGCGCGCAAAGAGATCGTTCAGGTCACGTTCCTTGCTGATATCGACCTCGAGCGTGTGTTCATCCAGTTGCCGTAACTCGTAACCCTCGACCTTAGGTGCGCCCGTGATCGCCTCGCGCAGCATCAATACAAAAGTTTCGACGTGCAATTTACGCAGCAGACGATCCATGCGATCCGATTCGGTAATCCTACCGCGATCAATGATTGCGATATTGCGACAGAGCGTTTCGGCTTCCTCAAGGTAATGAGTCGTGAGAATAATGGTCGTGCCTTGCTGGTTGAGCGTGCGCAGGAAATCCCACATCGAGCGGCGGATCTCGATGTCGACGCCTGCCGTGGGTTCATCCAGGATGAGTAGCCGTGGCTCGTGCACCAGCGCGCGGGCAATCATCAAACGGCGTTTCATACCGCCCGACAAGGTGCGCGCCATCTTGTTGCGCTTGTCCCAAAGAGATAACTGCGTGAGCACCTCTTCGGCACGACGCAAGGCCTGCTTGCGTGAAATACCGTAAAAGCCTGCCTGGTTGACCACGATGGTCAACGGCGTCTCGAATTGGTTGAGATTGAATTCCTGTGGCACCACACCGATACAGGACTTGGCTGCCTCAAGCTCGGTGTCGAGGTCGTGACCAAACACCGCGATGCGGCCCGCCGTCTTCGTCACTAGCGAGGTGCATATACCGATCAGAGTGCTCTTGCCCGCACCATTGGGACCCAGTAAAGCAAAGAAATCGCCCTCGGCGACATCGAGATCAATGCCCTGCAACGCCTGCACACCGTTACGGTATTGCTTGACGAGTCCGCGTACCTCAAGAGCCAGCATGGTGGGCGAAAGATACCATGCCGAACCCACTCATCGCTCAGCCGCTTGGCCGCGCGAGCGCCGCCAAGCGCTGCATACCTTCCAGCGTATTGCGCCACAAGGCATCGTCGCTGGATGCACTTACCGCGTGCAGACGGCGCTGCCAAAATCGGGGGTCGGCAAACCAACGCAAATCGATTTGCTGCGCGGCACGTTGGGCCCGCAGATCGATCTCGGCGAGTGAAAATCTCGACCAGGCATCGCACTGATCGGCCGGCATACCGAGCAACAGCACCGCAGCGGAGCGACGGTTGCGACAAATCTCCGCGCTCACGTGGGTAGCCAGGCGCGCGAAATCCACCCATTGCGCGCTCTCGCGCCAGGCATCCGTCGGCTCGTGCACCCGCCAATCGACAAGTGGACGCCATTCGAACAATAGAAAGGGGGCACCGCTCAACCGATGCCACCGGTCCTCGTTCCGCGACAAGTCATCGAACTGGGCAAATGCCGCCGGCCTGGTTGGCAAGCCATCGCGCAGAGCAGCAATCGCCTGTAAACCTCGTAAGTTGAGATCACAAATCTGTCGCAACACATCCCGATCCACGCTGCGAGCAAACTCGACATGCGTGATCGCGGCGGTCATCAAAGCCTTGTCCGCTGACATCGTTCTCTCCCGTCATTTACCAAGCACCTCACTCGTGACATCACGAGGCAAGAGAGTTAACGACAAGCCAAGGGGGAATTCGCCATGCGCGTGACCGACGAACGCTATGACCTTGATCGCCGACGCCAGGAGCTCGCCTTGCGCCTAGTGGGACATGACGCCCGCACCCAAACCGTACGGCGCTGGACGGGCTTGAGCGATGAGCGGGTACGAAAGCTGATTCGGGACTACATTCGGCTCGACATCGGTCTGCATCGTCATCGGGGCAAGTCACCCCAACAGGTCAACTTTTTTCTGCGTAATGAACGTGCGTTCGCGCATGCACATGCTCTGGCATCGCTCTTCGTGCTGTTCGGTGCTTATCAGCCAGACGTCGGTCGCTCGCGAGCACCTTCGATACGACGCGGCCTACTGCTCTGCGATGCCTTCGAGTGTTATCAGCGCAGCTTGCCCGCTCCCTGCATCGATCTCGAGCACGCCGACTTTTTGCTGCAAGTCTTGCACCGTGGCGATGAAATTCGCCTTTGCTGGTGCGCTCGGTGCGATGCGCTCAATCTCACCGAGTACATCCGCCTGCGCAGCCGACCGTGTCGAGTCTGCGGCACCACACTGCCCAGCCCGTGGAGCTCGACTGCTAGAATGCGACGCAGCGCACATCCACCATGACCATCCTTCCCTCCGCCCCTGTCGTCAATTTTCTTGCGGGTCCTTACCTGGATCGCCGCAGCGACGAACGTGAGCTGCCGGAGGCGATTGCCCGCGCCCGGGCGCAGCCCGGCAGTCGGGTGCTACTGGCCCAAGGTACCGCGCTTGCCGTCACGGGCGATCCCCCGCGGGCCGCCTTTTTTTCGGCCAATGAACCGTCGCTGCAACAGCTGCCGGATAGCGCGTTCATCCTATTGGGCTGGTACGAGCAAGAGCCCTGTCTGCTCTTGCCCTTGACCGCCGATTTCACGCCCGATCTGCCCTCTGTATCGTCTTGGCGCTTCGAAGAATTGAGACCGCTTGCTGCCACCTTGGAACGGCACGAGGCGGGACTGCTGGCTTATGCCCGGGCACTCGCCTATTGGCAAATGCGGCATCGCCATTGCGGCCGATGCGGCCGACCCAGCACCCCGCAGCGCGCAGGGCATGTCATGCAATGCGCTGCTCCGCATTGCGGTGAAGTGTTTTTTCCCCGCATTGATCCGGCTGTGATCGTCTTGGTCCATGACGGCGATCGCGCCCTGCTCGGCCGACAAGCCAGTTGGCCAGAGGGTCGTTTTTCGACCATCGCGGGATTCGTCGAGCCTGGTGAAAGCCTGGAGGACGCGGTGGCTCGCGAAGTGGCCGAGGAAACGGGCGTCAGTGTATGCGGCCTGCGCTACCACTCCTCACAACCCTGGCCGTTTCCGTCTTCTTTGATGCTCGGCTTCATGGCTATCGCGGACGAGACTCACATTCAGGTGGGCTGCGAACTGGCCGAGGCGAATTGGTTCACTCGCGATGACATTGCCCAGCAAAAAGTCATCCTACCGCCAGCGACCTCGATTTCGTACCGATTAATTGAGACCTGGTTCAACGATTACGCCGGCGCCCCGCTGCATGCCATTCCCGCAGCGTCGTGGACGGCCACGACTCGCAAGGCCTGATCAAACGGATTTTTGACTCATGTGTCTCGCTGCGATCGCTTGGCAGACCCACCCTCGATACCGCCTGGTACTCGCCGCCAATCGGGACGAATTTCACGCGCGGCCAGCGCTGCCCATCGATCTTTGGTCTGACCGCGAAGGCATGCTCGCAGGTCGCGATTTGCAGGGCGGCGGCACGTGGCTCGGCCTACATCGCAGCGGGCGATTCGGCCTGATAACCAATTTCCGCGATCAGCTTGCTCCTCTGCAGGCCCCTACCCGCGGACAGCTGATCCCGGATTTCCTTGATGGCCCTCAGCCACCAGATGGGTATCTCGCGCAACTGGCCGCCGAGGCACCACGCTACGCAGGCTTCAATCTGCTGCTCGGGGACCTGCAAAATCTATGGTACGCCTCCAACCGTCACCCCGATTTTGCCAGACCCCTGACAGCGGGGATCTATGCGCTCAGCAACCACTTGCTCGATACGCCCTGGCCCAAGCTCGCGCGTTTGCGCGATGCGCTCTCAAACTGGCTGGCGCTGCCTTCGGTGACCCGTCAAGACACGCAGGCCGCCTCTTTCGAGGACGCCGAGCCGGTGTGGCAAGCGCTGAGTGACCGTAGCCCCGCACCCCAGCATCGCTTGCCCAACACCGGTATTTCCTTGGAGTGGGAAAAACTGTTGTCGTCGCCCTTCATCGTGCACCCGGAGTACGGCACACGGGCGTCCACCGTGATGCTGATCGGGTGGGACAACTCGATCCTGGTTGAAGAGCGCAGCTACGGCACCGATGGCGGTTTGACGCATCGACAATCCTGGAAAACCGTGGTCGATCAATGGCCACCCGAACCCAACGTGGCGTTGCGGCTCTAGTAGAATCAGCTGAGTTTTTCAGCGAGATGCGCACATTCCATGTTTGTTGCCGCGCACGACCCCGAGCGCTTCCCGACGCCGCAGCCCATGCCGCCGCTCTGCATGGGCCCATCCCTGCGTCATGTCGGGCAAGGGCCGAGCGTACACGGGGGCAAGATCCGGCGTTTCATCGTCGTCATGCTTGTCTGTCTTTGCGGCAGCCTGGCGCAAGCGTCCATCGAGATCGAGGTGACCGGAGTCGATACCGAGCTCAGACGTAACGTGCTCGCCTTCCTGAGTCTTGAGCGCTACAAAAATCGAGATGCCCTTGATGAGGCACTGCTCGAGCGATTGCAGGAGAGAGCCGAGCGCGAAGCCATCGCCGCACTGCGCCCCTTTGGCTACTACGAGGCCACCGCCAGCGTGGATCTGCAACGCGGCGGCAACGGCAATTGGCGCGCGCGTATCGACATCATCCCGGGTAAACCGGTCAACCTCGGCGCCATCACGCTCGCAATCGAAGGCGAGGGCCGTGAAGACCCTTCTTTCAAAGAATTATTGCGCAACCCGGGGTTGCGAATTGGGCAACGACTCAATCACGGCAGCTATGAAAACCTGAAGAATCAGCTGCAACGTATCGCCAGCAATCACGGCTACGCTGAAGCCAAACTCCTAAGCCATGAGTTGATCGTGGATACGGAAAATTACTCGGCCATCGTCAATCTTGTCATGGACACTGGCCCACGATATTTCTTTGGTACACTGGGTATCGAGCAAAGATCAATAAGGGATGAGCTGCTGCGCCGCTATCTGCGTTTTGAGGAAGGAAAACCTTTCGACACCAACCAGCTGTTGCGCAGTCAGTTCGCTCTGGATGACAGCCAATACTTTGCCAACGTCGAGGTATTGGCAGGGGAGCCGGACCCGGCAAGTCGCAGCATACCGGTCAGCGTGGTCGCTGAACCCAATCGTCGCAATCGTTATTCGATCGGTGCGGGCTACGCCACCGATAGTCGCGCACGCGGCAGCCTATCCTGGGAAAACCGTCGTCTCAACAACCGTGGCCACCGATTTCGTGCCGAACTCAAGGCCGCCCAAGTGGAGCAATCTTTTGGCGCGAACTATCTAATCCCGATCGGCGATCCAGCCCTCGAGCGGCTCGGCTTTGAATTGAGCTATGTGCGTGATGAATTCGGTGATCTCGATACTCGGACTACGCGCTTTCAACCATCGATTACGCAAGTCCGCGGTGATTGGCAACGTGTCGGCTTCATCGCACTCGACCGGGTTCGCACCATCACCGATGGCTCGAATACCCGACTGAAGCTCGAGGACAGCAACACGCTGCTGATTCCCGGCATCAGTTTCACCTCGGTCCCTCGCGGCTATCTGGGTGAAGCGCTCTTTTCCCGTTCGCTGTTCGCCGAACTGCGTGGCTCAAGCCCGGCGCTGGGTGCTGCAGGCGATTTTGTGCAAATTCGTCTCGAAGCCGAACGCGTGATCGATTTTGCAACCCAGTGGCATATGCTGTTTCGTGGGCAGATAGGCGCCACGCTCGTCGGCGAAGTGCAAGACCTGCCAGGAACCGAGCGTTTCTTTGCAGGTGGTGATCGCAGCGTGCGTGGTTTCGGCTTCTCCGAACTTTCGCCACTTAATGCCGAAGGGGCACGGGTCGGCGGCAGACATTTGCTCGCCGGCAGCGTCGAGCTGATTCGCGACTTGCCACGCAACTTTGCAGTAGCTTTTTTCTTTGATATTGGAAATGCGGTCGATGAATTCAACGATCCTTTGCAGTATTCGGTCGGCATTGGCCTGCGTTTCCGCCTGCCAGTCGTCACTCTGGGAGTGGATATCGCCCAACCATTGACCAACCCCATCTGCCGCAGCATCACGCCCGATCCGCGCTGTGCGCTCGAGCCGGGCTTTGATTCCAACGGCGGACCGCGTCTGCACCTCAACTTCTCACCGAAGTTATAAGCCATGCTGATCCGTCGCCTCTCCATCATCTCGCTGCTGTTGCTCGCACTGCTCGCAACGCTGCCCTTGGCGACGCTGTGGATGCTCGGGCATTCGCCTGCCGCGCTGCAGGCGCTGGTGTCGCGCCTGCCAACCCAAATTGGACCGATCGAATATCTCGCAGTGGAAGGTGTGCAAGGTTCGATCGGTGGTGGCTTTACGATCGAGACCATCGAAATCCGGCATGACCTCGCGTATTTGCAAATTCGGGGGGTCAAGGCGCGCTTTGCGCTCTGGCCTTTGCTCTGGCAATCACTGCAACCCAAAGATTTCGTGATCGAGGAATTCGCCCTGCAGCCGCAGCCGCGCGATATTCCACCACCGAACCGGGCGCCATTTTTTTTGCCTGGCCTGGTAACAGCCGATATCGAAGACGTGCGTATCGGTCGCGTTGTCATCACTCAACGTTCCGGGCTTGAGATCAAGCTCGAAAACATCCGGGCCAACGGCAGTATTCGCCAGCGCACTGCAAAGATAGATTACGTCGAGAGCACACTGCTCGGTCTTCAACTTACGGGCGAGGCTGCATTGACGGCGAATCGACCTTTGATGGTGGCAGGCAAACTGCAAGCGGCGCTCGATGCGGACAACAGCCCTGACTGGTTGGCGGAAGCTGAGGTGTCGGGCGACCTCTTGAACCTCGATGTGGATGCTCGGCTGCTTGAGCCCTTTCAAGCAGAACTGGATAGCGGCACGTTGCGGGCCCTACCCCCTTGGAGTCTGACGGGTGAGGTTCAATTAACGGATCTGGATGCCTCCCGCTTTGGTGCCGGGACCGCTTTCGATAACCTAACCGGTAGCCTAGAGCTGAATCTGGCGGGCGAGAGTTGGCGCGCCCAGGGTCCAATACGCGCGCCCGAACTGGGAGTCAAAGAATTCGCGCTGGAGTTCGAAGGTCTGCCACGCGCAGGTCGTATGGAAACCCGACAGCTGACGATCAAATCATTGGAGGATGAGCTTGCGCTACAACTCACAGGTTCGTTCGGTCTCGGTAGGAACCTGCCCCGCATCGCCCTGGCAGGCGAATGGCAGGCCCTCAGCCTACCGCTGGGTGCAGGTCTGCGGGCCGTCGTCAGCAGCGATCGTGGACGATTTACCGTCGTGGATCGGGGCGACGCCGCCAACAGAACCTACGTGATCAGCACGGATGCCAGACTCACGCCACAGCTCGGCCCGACATTCAGCCTGCAGGCGAGCGGCGAGCTCTCGACACGCCTGCTGCGTATTGATGACGCACGGATGGATGTTTTGGGCGGGATCGTCCGCGTGCGCGGCAGTCTCGCGCGTGGCGGACAAGACGCTTGGCAACTCCGCGGCACTATGCAGGACATCAACCCGGGAGAATGGCGCGAGGAGTGGCCTGGAAGGCTGGCTGCTGACTTTCGCCTGCAAGGGTCAGGCTTCGGTTTGCGCGATGAGCTGCGACTCGAAATCGACCGCTTGAGCGGTACGTTTCGCGGTGCCATAGCAAACGGCTCAGGCAAAGTACGCTTTACTCGCGACGGTTCACGCGCTGAATTCGACGCCCTGCGACTGTCGGCAGATGGGTTCTCCGTGGCGCTCGATGGTCTCCTTGATCCGAGACGGCGTGATCTTGAGTTTGCCATTCGTGCCGACGACCTCAGCGTGTTTGGCTCTGGCGGACGTGGCCGCCTGCAAGCACAAGGTCAAGTGCGTGGATCACCCGAATCCATGAAACTCGAACTGACCGCAAACGCCAAAGATGTGTCGATCGCCGGTTGGTCGGTTGACCGACTGGCCGCGAATATCGACGTCGACCCGATCAGAGGGGGTAACGCGCCGGCGCAAGCCAACATCGAGGCGCAAGGCTTGACGCTTCCCGGTGGCCGCATCACTCACCTCGATTATCGGATGCGCGGCCAGTCAATCCAGCACGAAATGGAGATCAATCTTGCGACTCCCACCGGCATGGGGCTGCGTGGCCGGGGCAATGGTGTTTTTCTCGGAGATCAATGGCGCCAGGACTGGCAACAATTAGATCTTGATTTGCCAGCCGGAATTTCTTTGGCTTTGAGCGAACTCCTTTCACTGCGACTGACCGCGGATTCGATCGCCATTGATCCATTCTGCCTGCGCGGCCGCAACGATAGCGCGGTTACTGGTGAGGCCACTCTATGTGGCTCCGGGCTGTGGCAGGCGGGGCGCTGGCAAGCTGAAACTCGGGTCCGGCAACTGCCTCTCAGCAGTGTATTACCGAGACCCACAGACCGCATCGGTTACGACGGAGTGTTCAATGCCGTGCTGCAACTGAGCGGCGCCGATGAGCTTGCGCCTACCGGCAGTTTGAACGCCGAGTTCGAGCGCGCGGCACTGCGGCGTCAAAGATTGAACAACCGCGAAGAAATCCTCACTCTGGGCTCCGGCTCGCTCGCCATCAGCGCGACTCAGGATGGCCTGGAAGGTGAACTCGAAATCACGGCTGGGAATACGGGGCGCGCCCTCGGTATCCTGCGCGCCGAACGCGACAATCCGCGGCAAGCTTGGAGCGATCTGCCTTTGCGAGCAACACTACAGGCCGACTCCTCCGCGCTCGCACTGCTGTACCTGTATGTGCCCGAGATTGATCGCTCCTCTGGTGATCTTCTGGCAGACCTGATCATTGGTGGTACCTTGGGAGCACCGAGCGTCAGCGGCGTATTGCGTCTGACGGGCGGCGAGCTGGATTTCTACCAGATCAATCTATCCCTGCGTGACATGACTGCCGAGGCACGTCTGCTCGACAACGGCTTTGTTCTGAACTCCAAAGCACGATCGGGGTCAGGTCGCATCGAGGCCGACGCCCGTTTGGAGTGGCGCGATCGTAAACCGTTTGGCGACATCCGTATCCAGGGCGAAAATCTCCTGTTGGTGGATCTGCCTGAAGCGCGTCTCACTGCCTCGCCTGATCTGCAGTTCACGGTGGATGGCCGCTCATTGCGGGCGAACGGCACCGTGCGCATCCCCGAGGCGCGATTGACGCCCACCGATTTGACCGGCGCGATCACTGTCTCCGACGATGAGAGACTCATCGATGCCGAGCCGATAGATCCGGATGCGACCTTTGAAGTCAGCAGCAATCTGCGTTTGATCTTGGGCGAACGAGTCAATCTCGACAGCTTCGGTTTGAGCGGTCGACTGCAGGGCGATCTCACCGTGCAGAGTGCACCCGAAACGCCGACCCGCGCGCTCGGCGAGCTCCGCGTCAGCGAGGGACGCTACGCGGCACTGGGTCGACAGCTCGACATCGAACGTGGGCGCCTGCAATTCTCAGGTGGTCTGCTGACGGACCCAGCCATCGATGTACGTGCTGTCAAAGTTTTCCCAGACGTGAAGGCAGGCGTCAACGTACGGGGCAGCCTGCGCGAACCACGACTGACGTTCTTTTCGGAGCCTTCTCTGCCGCAGTCACAAGTGGTGTCGCTCATTCTGGCAGGCGGAGGTCTCGACAACGCGCAGAGCGCTGATCCGAACAAAGCCGGGCGCGATGCCCTGCTGGCACAGGGCAGCGCGATCCTCGCACAGCAGCTTGGCCAAAGAATCGGCATCGATGATGTGGGGATCGAACAAAATCTGAGTAACGAAACCTCTTTGGTGTTCGGCAGATATCTCTCGAGCAGACTTTACATCAGCTATGGTATTTCGCTGGCCGAAACCATCAACACGCTGAAAATGCGCTACAGCATCAATGATCGCTGGACGCTGCGTACCGAAGCGAGCAAGGAAACGAGCGCAGAGATTGTCTATACCGTGGAGAAGAACTGATCGACCGCAAACAATCGATTAGCGGAGTTCATGAAGTCCATGTCGCGAAGCCCCCTCCTTCAAGCAATGATTGGATTGTTCGCCCTGCTATGGTTGGTGCTGGCTATCAATCCCCTCGAGCGAGACACCTGGCTGCTGGAAAACCTGTTGGTGGCGCTCGGGCTGCTGCTGCTTTGGCGTCTTGCGCGTATCACCCCGTTTTCCGAGCAAACCCTGCTCTGCGTGCTTGCTTTTCTCGCCTTGCACACCATTGGCGCACACTTCACCTATTCGATGGTTCCATATGATGAAGCTTGGGTCTCCTTGGGTGGCAGCTCCATCGATGCCTGGATTGATGCACAAAGAAATCATTATGATCGCCTGGTGCATTTCGCCTACGGTGCTCTGCTGCTGCTGCCACTACGCGAGTTACTGATTTATCACGTCGCCGTACGCAGCTTTTGGAGCTGGTTTCTGCCGGTCAATATCATCCTCGCGAGCTCGGCGGTCTACGAGCTTATCGAGTGGGGTGCCGCAGCGCTGTTCGGCGGTGACCTGGGAGCTGCATTTCTTGGCACACAGGGTGACGAGTGGGATGCGCATCGTGACATGGCTCTGGCCGCACTCGGTGCGCTGTTTGCCGTACTGGTGCTCGCGTTGCTGCAGTGGCGGCAACATGCCGGCAGACCCGCCTCGGAAAATGGCTCATGAAAACGATTCTACTGGTCTATGCCGGACATTCCGGGGGGCGCACCGAGATGCTGCGGGATGCGGTCGTCAGCGGTGTAAGTCAAAGTGGCTCCGTCTGCGTGCTGCGGCAGCGGCATGCGCTTGAGGCCACACTGGACGATCTGCTGCAGGCCGACGCCATCCTGCTCGGCACCCCGGAGCACTTTGGCTACATGGCTGGCGCACTGAAACATTTTTTTGATACGACCTTCTATCCATCGGCGGAACGCACTGCCGGCTTGCCTTATGGTCTTTTCGTCAGTGCAGGCAACGACGGCAGCGGCACGATCATGGCGGTCGAGAAAATCGTCACCGGCTATCGTTGGCAGCGGGTGGCCGATCCCATCAGGGTAGTGGGCGATCCCACTGACGAGCATCTGCAGTGCTGCAGCGACCTCGGGGCCGCACTCGCACTTGGGCTGGAAGCCGGAATATTTTGATCGCGAGCTTTATCAGCGCTTGTTGACCGCCCGTGCAGCACGCTTGAAGTCAGGCGCCAGCTCAAGGGCTTTGGCAAAGGCTTCGGCAGCGCGTGCGGCATCGCCCTGATCGCGAGCACACCGCCCCTTGAAATAGAAAGCCTCAGCGGCACCCCAGTCATGCCCCGAGAGTACAGCGGCAGGGTCGCTTACGGTGTCCGCGAAAGCATCCGCCGCCGCAGCAAAACGTCGACAACCCTCGACCTTGTCGCCACCCACGAAGGCAGGTCGAAAATAAATACCAAAACCGTCAATCAAGCGCACGCGCGGATTTTGTGGCGCCAAAGCCAACGCGGCCTCCATCGCCTTGCCGCTACGCGAGCCGTTGCGGATGGCGGCGAGCCCACCGAGGTTGGCCAGATAGCCATAGCAGGCCGAGAGCAAGGCATGCCCCTCAGCGAGCGCAGCATCCGCCTTGAGCAATCGATCGAGCGTATCCGTGCAGCGACTGCCCGCCTGCTTGGCGCGCTTTTCGTCGTTGCTCAGCACCGCGAGCTGCAAGCGCCGAAACTGCAGGTAAGCATACGCATAGGACTCGGCTGGGCGAGCACTGTTCGACCAAGCTTGGATACGCTCAAGCTCAGCATCCAGCCGTGAGGCATTCTCGGAAAAATACGCTGTCTGGGCAGCCTGCATCACCGCTCCCGGCGCCAAAGAATCGGCTGCGGTGGCGGGGATAGCAGGCAAGGCGGCCATGCAAATCAGGCATAGCCATCGTGTCAAATCGTTTCGATGACTCATGCAAGAAACTCCCCGCAAAGTTCGCTGGATACCTGCCACAAACGTTGCGCCAGTGGCAGATCATCCATGAACGCACCCGGTAACGGCACAACAGGATTACAGTCTTCAAAGTAATATCCGCTGACATTGGCAAGCGCAGGCGCCGTCGCAAGGTAACAACTGGTTGCAGCGCCCTCAGGGATCGATTTCATGAAGGTCCAGCCGATGACACTCGCTGCCACACGCTTCCAGGCATCAAAATGCCGACCGAGATTGGTATTGATCACCCCGGGGTGCAAGGCGTTAGAGGTAGCGGAAGATCCGGCTTCCCGTAGTCGCCGCGCGAGCTCCAAAGAAAACAAGGCATTGGCGAGCTTGGACTGACCGTACATGCGGTTTGGCTCATAGCCGCGAACACCCGACAGGTTATCGAATTCGATTCCTGTCTCGGGAGCCCAGCGGTAACCGAGACTGGACACCACCACCACGCGACCTTGAGGCGCAGACATGACGGCCGGCAATACCCGGTTCACCAGCAGAAAATGCCCGAGATGATTCACGGCAAATTGTTTTTCGATGCCCCGAACCTGCTCGAGCTCAGGCAGCGCCATGATGCCGGCGTTGCACACGACAATGTCGAGAGGTCGACCCCGACCGAGCACCTCTTCGCTTGCCTGCACGATGGACTCGCCCTGTTCGAGCTCAAGTGCCAGCGGCAACGCCCCCGGCCCAAGCTCGCGACAGACGGCTTCCGCTTTTGCCAGACTACGTCCGGCGACCAATACTTCCGCTCCACGCAACAAGAGTACGCGCGCCGTTTCCAAACCGAGGCCGGAGGTGGCTCCCGTCACGAGCGCCAACTTGCCGGCGAGATCAATGCCCGCCGTGACCTCCTCCGCCGTGCTTTCCGCACCGAAAGGCCCCACCGGCACACCGGCGGGACGCAAAATCGGCTCAGGCTCGCCACCTGTGCAAGAAGCAAGAAGCGGGGCCGCACACACGGCACCCGCTCCTGCTGTCAAAACAAACCGACGACGATCCTGATCGATCATCTGTTGACGGCAATTATTCTTTGGTGAACCGCAGTGTCATCCGATCGGACTCGCCGATCGCATCATACTTACTGCGATCAAAGTTCGGATCTGCGTCGCGACCCGAACCATAGGCGACCGTCGCGCGCATCGGTGGCAAAGTCCAGACGCCGAACGGATGATCTTTGGTGTCCTTGGGATTGGCATTGATGTCGGAACGGGCCACGAACTTCAAGCCAGCACGCTCAGCTGCCTCGATCACGAAGGCTTCGGTCACATAGCCACTCGCCGCGGTCGGATCCTGCGGTCCCGGATTGGCGCGATGCTGCTCGATCGCAATCGAACCACCCGGTTTCAGCGCCCGCGTGAGCTCGCCTAAATAGCGATCGAGCGCACCCTCTCGACGCATCCAGCCATGAATTGAGCGCGACACCAAAATAAAGTCGAACTGGTTGGCCTTGAGCGCAGCGGCCGTCGGACCCCAATTGACGAGCCCCACTTCACCATAGCGCTCGCGATCGGCGAATCGGGCTGCGAAAGCATCGCGGCCACGACGTGCACCCTCGGTCAGATTGGGATCATTGAGATCGGCGGCAGTCGCGAAATACCGTCCATCCGTACGCGCGGCATAGGGAGCCAAAATATGGGTCCACCAACCGGCGCCCGGCTGAACCTCGAGGATCTGTGCACCTGGCTTCAGGCCCCAAAAAGTCAGCGACTCGAGCGGTCGTCGCTCGGTATCGCGCGCGCGGTCTTGCTCGGAGCGCCAATCGCCGGCAATCACAGTCGCGAGCGTTTGGTCCGGTTCGGCTGCCGATGCAGCAGCCGCAATGAGCGGAAAACAGAAGGCGCTGGCGATCAGCACAACCAGAGTGCTGGAACGTGTAACTGACATGAAACCTCCTCGGGAGCGTGATGACAGGAGGCTAACAGAAGCCAATGGCTTATGGGCCTCCGCTGATGGATTTCGGTCTATGGACCGCGTGGCAACGATCAAGTTCCTTGCGGTGTAACATGGTATGCCTGTTTTCATCTGCCCATTGACCATCGGGAGTGCGATTGCAGATCAGGATTGCGGATATCAAGGATGCAGCCCAGCTTGTGACCTTGGTCAATAGCGTCTATCGCGGTGAGTCGAGTCGCGTCGGCTGGACCACCGAAGCCGATCTGCTGGATGGCCAGCGCACCGATTTGGCTGCGCTCACGGAGTTTTTGGGGAGATCGCCGAACCAGGCGGTCATGCTCAGCGCGCAAGTCGATGATCGATTCATCGCTTGTCTGCAACTCGAACGTCACGACGACGACGCCCATCTTGGAATGCTGAGTGTGGATGCCATCCAACAGGGTCAGGGTCTTGGCCGGCAGATGATCGCGGCGGCCGAGACACACGCGCGTGATGTTTGGGGGCTCAAAACCCTTTCGCTATCGGTCATCCACCTGCGATCCGAGCTCATTGCCTGGTATCAAAGACGCGGATTTGTGCTCACCGATGAGCGTAGCGAGTTTCCCTATGGCGAGCCACGGTTCGGTTTGCCCAAGCGTGACGATCTTTGGTTTGTCACCCTGCGTAAGGCTCTCTTGCCGTCATGATTTCGTCATATCAACCCGCTAGCGTGTATCCATGGCTCTGTTTTCATGTCGATTCTTTGGCCGACTATCCTCAGTGCTCTGGCTCGTTGCACTCTCAACGGCCGGGAACTTGCCCATGAATCAGCTGGCTGCGGCCGATGACCTCCGGCTCACCCCTCAGCAGCCCATCGTGATTGCGCACCGCGGGGCCTCGGGCTATCGGCCCGAGCACACTCTTGAAGCTTATCGGCTTGCCATCGAAATGGGCGCAGATTTCATTGAACCGGACTTGGTATCAACGCGCGATGGTCATCTTGTCGCGCGACACGAACCCGATATTTCACTGACTACCGATGTCGCCCAAAGACCAGAGTTTGCAGACCGCAAACGTCGTATCGTGATCGACGGGGTGGTTTTCGAGGGTTGGTTCACTGTCGATTTCACACTGGCAGAGCTCAAGACCTTGCGCGCGGTACAACCAAGACCCGATCGAAGCAAGGAATTCGATGGTCTTTACGCCATCCCCACACTCGAAGAAATCATTACGCTGGCAAAGACCGAATCAGCTCGCAGCGGGCGCACCATCGGTATTTATCCCGAAACCAAACACCCGAGCTGGCATTGTTCGCTCGGCCTTGCGCTGGAGATGCCGCTGCTCGCCGCACTGGCTGCAGTCGGTTGGCAGGATCGTGACGCGCCTGTGTTCATTCAGTCATTCGAAGCAGGCAACCTGCAGTGGTTGCGACAAAGGACCTCGATCAAGCTGGTGCAATTGATCGCCGGTGCAGGCTTGCGCGAGGACGGTAGCGTGATTCCCGCGGGGGTACCTGCGGACGCACACCGCTGCGATCTTTACCCCGTGGGCAGCTTGCCGTTCGATTTCACCACAGCCGATGCTTTTCAAAAAATTGCCCGTTATGCCGATGGCATTGGTCCGTGGAAGCGCTGGTTGATCGGGGCCAAGCCCGATGCGGATAGCACGGGACTCACGGCCACACCCGCAACAGGCTTCGTGACGCTCGCCCATGAGGTGGGACTGCTCGTGCATCCGTGGACCTTCCGTAACGAGCCCGGCGAATTGCTCAAGGACTATGCGGGAGATCCGCTCGCCGAGTATCGAGCGTTTGCGGCTCTCGGGGTGGATGGCGTGTTCAGTGATTTTCCGGACACGGCGCGAGCGGGATTGGTCTCCGGACCACTCTGAGCTAGCGAACAATTCGGTGTAGCCAGCCGCCTATCCTCACCAAAGAAAAAGGGCCGGTTGACCGGCCCTTTTTCATCACCCAAACCTCGTTTGGAAGCGGACTCAGAACGAGTAAGTCAACTCCACTCCGAGGGTGCGCCCCTTGCGCAGCGCACCAAAGAACGCCCGCGGCGAGCCGCCGTCAGCACCGGCGCCGATGAAGCCGGCGGGACCACGCGGTGCGAACCCATAGCGCAGGTCGAACCAGCGCGTGGCAAGCGGAATGGTGTCTTCATCGGTGAGATTGCGGCCGTAGGCCATGAGTGACCAGTTGGCGCTCTTCACTCCGAGACGCAAGCCCAGCATGTTGGCCTCACCGGTTTCGGCGAGGTTATGCACCTGCACGAACTTGCTGCCCTCATGCGTATAGTTACCTGACACCAACAGAGACAGATCGCCTGCGATCGGTCGCTCGTAGGTCAGCACCACGTTGCCTTGGGTCTTCGGCGTGAGCGGCAGTCGGTTGCCCGAGATGTCGCACAGCGGTGAACCAAAGAATGCCGGCTGGTAGGAAAGACCCCCCGAATTCAGGACGTACTCGAAGTCATCGCAACCTTCCTGGAATTCAGGATTGGTATACGAGAACGCCACGGTGCCGGTCAGATTCTGGGTGAGTGCCGCAGTCAGCTCCATTTCGAAGCCCAGCGTCTCGGCGCTTGCCTGATTGACAGCGATCGAGGTCACGGCATTGCCGCCACTGGCGGCCGGCAGAGCCTGAGTGACCTGTACATCCTTCGAGTCAATGAAATAGGCGGCAGCATTGAAGCGTACCCGGCCATCGAGCAGGGTGCTCTTGATGCCGATCTCGAAGTTGTCGGAGGTTTCCTGCTCGTAGGTAGGACGACCGATGGACGCGCCCGCCGAACCATTGATACCACCGGGACGTACGCCTTGAGCGAGCACACCGTAGAGCAGGATGTCATCAGAGAGCTGGTAGTCCACCGTCAAGCGCGGTGTCGTGTCCTTGTATTCGCCCTCGACGAAGATCGTGGGCGCGCCCGTGTTGGCAAACTCCTGACGAGTCTTGATTTCTTCGAAGCGGCGCAACTCGACGGTGGCCGTCAACTGCTCCGTGACATCAAACGATACCGAGCCAAACAAGGCCTTGTTCTCGATCCCCGTGATATTGGCGTTGGCATTGATCGCACCAAACTCGGGGCTCGCGTAAGTTAGATCCTTTTCCTGATCTTCGATGTCGTAGTAATACGCACCAATCAGATAACGCACCCGCGCATCCTGCGGCGACTCGAGCTTGAGCTCCGTCGACCACTCGCGACGATCATTGCGATTGGTATTCCCAAACAAGGGCTCGACACTGGGCGGGCCCACCACAATGAAAGCTTCCGAATGATCGCTGTCCGTGCCGAAACGATCATGGTTCAGTCGGTAGCCGCTCATGGAGCGCAGTGCCCAACCCGTGCCACCCACATCCCAATCGATGCTCAGGCTGGAGAAGGTCTCGCGGGCATCGACACCGTCAAAGGCCGTGCCGTCCCGAAAGCTATTGTTTGGAAACTTGCTCGACGTGCCGACGAAATCGGTGTTCAGCCAAATGGAGTTCGAGAGCGCGGCGAGCTCGCCACAAAAATATTGGTTGGGATTGTTGACCGGCGCAAACTGTCCGGAAGCCGGCGAGGTCGCAGGCGCACCGGTGGCGGCGCTCACGCCCCGATAGGCGATGGAACGAAAACCGGGCAAGCAGTTATTGAGCTCGGCACCGTGCAGGAAGAGTGCAAGGGGTCCGTCTTCCTGCTGCCGATAGTTGACGAAAGCGCGGATCTCGAGATCATCGGTCGGCGTAAACACGAAGGTCGCATTAACCGATTGGTCTTCTTCATTGCCGACCAGCGCGCCGGTCGCCTGATTGGTGTATTCGCCATCGTACTGGTTGTACCGAACACCGAAACGGGCAGACAGCAGGCCATCGACGATGGGACCATCCACATTGAGCGAGACGCGACGCTCGCCATGCTGACCGGCTGTGGCTTTGGCCACCCCGCCCCATTCACCCTGACGCGGATCACGAGTGATGAAGTTGATGGCGCCGGCATAAGTGTTGCGGCCATAGAGCGCACTTTGCGGACCCTTGATGACCTCGACACGCTCGAGCATGTCGAAGTCAATGGCCTGAATGTCGCCGTTGTAATACACGCCATCAATGAAATAGGCGGTACCTGACTCGACACCAAACTGCACGTTGGCGAGCACGTTACCCTGACCACGAATCACGGGGCGATCATTTTGACGACCGAAAGCCTGCGAGAAACTCAATCCCGGCGAGAAGTTCGCCAAAGAATTGACGTCGACGATGCCGCGCTCTTCGAGTGCTGCATTGCTGAATGCCGTGACCGATACCGGGGCGGTTTGCAGGGATTCCTCAACCTTGCGCGCGGTGACCACGATCTCTTCAAGTGCGGGGCCTGCTGCATCCTGTGCCAAGGCGACACCGCCGCCGGCCGTGGATCCAATTGCGGTTGCGACCGCCCATGAAATCAGTCTGTGACCGAGTTTTGTCATGTGTTCCCTCTGACGAAGCCTAGTTATGAGTTTCTACGTTGCCAGCCCCGCTGCCCCAAAGGAGTGCAGGTGCGGGCGCAAAGGCAATCGTGGTGCAAGAGTACGGTTTCGTTACGGGCAAATACATACGCATGTGGCGTAATAACGTCGAATTTGTTGTAAAAAAGCGACGAAAACCGCTCTCCAAATCCCGCTTTGCCCATAGCAGCCAGCAGGCGGTTACTCACGCCGACAACATTCGGACCGGAACGAGATCATCTAACGGCCGCGAAGCTGCTCCAGAATCGCGGGGTTCTCGAGTGTGCTGACATCCTGGGTGATGGGCTCGCCGCGCGCAATCGAGCGCAGTAAACGCCGCATGATCTTGCCGGAGCGGGTCTTGGGCAGGTTGTCGACGAAACGCAGATCGTCCGGTTTGGCAATGGCACCGAGCTGTTCGGCCACCCAGGCTCGCAGGCTGGTCGTGAGTGCATCCACTTCATCGTCCGCTGGACGTGCGCCCTTGCAGACCACGTAGGCAAACACCGCCTCACCCTTGATCTCATGCGCACGCCCCACCACCGCGGCTTCGGCCACACGCGGATGAGCGACGAGCGCGGACTCGATCTCCATGGTACCGAGCCGATGCCCAGCCACATTCAGCACATCATCAATCCGGCCCATGATCCAAAAATAACCGTCAGCATCCCGATGCGCGCTATCGCCCGCCACGTAGTATCGGTTCTGAAACTTTGACCAATAGGTTTCGAGGTACCGCTCGTTATCGCCCCACACCGTGCGCAGCATGGATGGCCAAGGCCGACGAATGACGAGATAGCCACCCGCATCCGGCGTGGTCACGGGCCGCCCCTCGTCATCGACGATATCAACCTCGATACCCGGCAACGGCTGCGTACACGATCCCGGTTTGGTCGGCGTGACCCCGGGGATGGGCGCGATCATGATGGCGCCGGTCTCGGTCTGCCACCAGGTGTCGACGATCGGACATCGACCGCGGCCGATCACGCGGTGGTACCACATCCACGCCTCGGGGTTGATCGGCTCGCCGACACTGCCGAGCAATCGAATCTTTGACAAATCATAGGCCGCAGGGAGCTCATCACCGAGCTTCATCAAAGCACGAATTGCGGTCGGTGCCGTGTAAAAAATGCTCACGCCATGCTGCTCGCAGATACGCCAGAATCGACCACCATCCGGGAACGTCGGCGCGCCTTCATAGAGCAACAGCGTCGCACCGGCTGCGAGTGGGCCATAGGCGACATAGCTGTGACCCGTGATCCAACCCACATCCGCGGTACACCAAAAGATATCGTCTGCACGCAGATCAAACACCCATTGACTCGTCAGCTGGGCGTTCAATAAATAACCTGCGCTCGAGTGCTGTACGCCCTTCGGCCGACCGGTGGAGCCAGATGTATAAAGCAGGAATAGCGGATGCTCTGCATTCACCCACAGGGGGTCACACTGCGAATCGGCCATTGCGACCGCCTCGTGCCACCAATGGTCGCGACCTGCCCGCATGCTTACCTCGTGACCTGTCCGCCGCAGCACAAACACGCAATCGACGCTCGCACAGCCTTCCGCCAGCGCCTTGTCGGTAGCGGCCTTGAGTTCGATCACCTGGCCACCGCGCCAGCCGCCATCGGCCGTGATCACGCAGCGAGCACCCGCATCTTCGATTCGGTCTTTCAAAGAAATGGCAGAGAACCCACCGAATACCACTGAATGAATGGCGCCGATACGAGCACAAGCCTGCATCGCGATCACCGCCTCGGGCACCAAAGGCATGTAGATGACCACCCGATCACCCGGCTGGATGCCTCTTTCCCGGAGCGCATTGCCAAAGCGACAGACCTCGGCATGTAGCTCGCGATAGCTCAGCCGACGGACATCACCTGCCTCACCTTCAAAGATAATGGCCGTCTTGTCGGCTCGCTCGGCTAAATGCCGATCGAGACAATTCACCGATACGTTGAGCTCACCGTCGGTAAACCAGCGGTAATTAGGGGCATCGGAGTCATCCAGCACGCGCGTAAACAGCTTATGCCACAGCAAGGTATCGCGCGCTTGCTGCGCCCAGTAGCCAAGTGGATCGGCCTCGGCTTGCCGACGCAGGCGATCAAGCTCGGCTGGCTGCAGGCGCGCCTGCGCCACGAAATCCGACGGTGGCTGGAAAACACGTTGCTCGTGCAAGACCGATTCGATGTTCCGGCTCATACGCCCCCCTGCTTTCCTGTCGCGATACCCATTTAATACTCTAAGGTGACAAGTCTCGACGTGGCGACTTCAATTACCGACGTGGCGATGCTTCTTATAGTAATCCCGGTTGCCGCCCGGAATATCCTTGAAGCGCTTGTGCAACCAAAGATATTGGGCGGGATTGCGCCTTACCTCCTGCTCGATCAGCGCATGATGGCGCAAGGCATCTTCATAGGCTGACTCTCCCGGAAAATCTGCAAGCGGTGCACCGAGTATCGCTCGATAGCCGAGTACTCCCGGCAAGCGCTCAACAAAATAGGGCAGCACCAGAGCATCGGTCATCTTGACGAGACGACTGGTAGCCGTATTGGTCGCGACCGGGTGACCAAAGAACTCGACTCGCTCTGCACCTTTGCCGCGATAGGATTGGTCCGGTGCGTACCAAACGATGCCCCCCTGCCTCAACACCCGCACCATGCTGCGAATATCATCGCTTGCAATCATGCTCGCTGCACAAGGACCCCGATAGCGCTTGAAGAGTTCGCTCAGCAGCGCGTTGTTGGAGGGCTTGTAAACGGCGTGGGCAGTGCGGGTCGCTGTCAAAAAACGCGCGCCGATTTCGAGTGTGGTGAAGTGTGCCGCCAGCACGATGACACCGCGACCCTCGGCCTGTGCGGCATCCAGATGCTCGAGCCCCTCCATTCGTACCAGCGAGCGGATGCGCTCATCATCGGCAAACCAGGCGATCGCCGTCTCAGCCAACGTTACACCCGCTTCACGAAAATGCTCCTGCAGTAACCGCTCTCGCTGCAAAGGGGGGAGCTCAGGTATCGCCAATTCGATATTGCGTCGCACCACGCTCTTTTGCGGCAAGGGCAAGTGACGCGCAACATTGCCCAAGCGGCGACCAAAGCGAACGAGATCGGCGAAATCCCGCCGCGCGAGAGCTTGCATCAAAATCAAGGCCAGCCAGAGGGGCCAATACTGCGGCCACCAAAAACGAGGCCCGAAACGGGCTCCGTACGCGGCGGGGTCCTCTGTGCTCATGCCCATCGCGCGAGCAAGCGCTCGCCCTGCCTTCGCAGCAGACTGCCGAACCCCTGCTGATCAAAGAATTCAGTCAAGCAAGCTTGATCGGGAGCGCGCAAGCGCAAATCGGCAAGATCTACCGAGAGCGGCATGTCGCGCACGATCTCGGTCAGTTGGCGCGCGAGAAATGCCTGATCCTTGTGCGTAGCAAGCTTGTCGGCGAGCTTGCCGGCACCGCGCACCGGCAGCTCGGCCAGCAGCGGTAGGTTGTCGTAGATTTCTTCGAGTGAGGCATATTCGCGCAGCAGCGCTGAGGCCGTTTTGGGGCCGATGCCCGGCACACCACGAATGTTGTCGACGGCATCACCGGTCAGCGCGAGATAATCTGCGTAACGCTCGGGTGGTACGCCGAAGTGGCCCTCGATATCGGCATGACGCAGACGCAGGTTTTCGGTGACGTTCCAGTAAATATCCCCCTCACAGATAAGCTGCGCCAGATCTTTGTCGCGCGTGACTACCGTGGAATTCACGCCCTCGCGGCGACCGCGTGCGTGCAGTGTACCGATGATGTCGTCCGCTTCGTATTCGTCACTGCCAAAGTGGGCAATGCCCATACGGCCGCAAAACTCCCGGCAGCGTGCGAACTGCAGTTTCAAATCAGGGGGCGCCGGCTCACGGTTGGCCTTGTACGCAGGATCGATTCGATTGCGAAAGGAGCTCGCAAGACTTTCGTCAAAGGCGACCGCCAGATACTCAGGCTGTACACGCTCAATGAAATCACCAAGGAAACGTGCGAAACCGAAAGTCGCATGCGCGGGCTGACCGTCAGCGTCCAGCATATCGGGAGGCAAAGAATAGTACGCCCGGAACACGTACACCGAGGCGTCAACCAGGTAGAGCATCAAGCCATCAGCTGCTTGATGCGCCCGTGCAGGGGGCTGCTGCGTGGAAAATGGGCGAGCAGATACTCCATCTGATCAAACAATACCCGACGACCTTTGAGAAAAATGTACTCGGCGTAGGTCGGCGTGAACGGCACGGCCAAAAGCTGCATCTTGGCCTGCTCCGGCGTGCGCGAGGCTTTGACGTTGTTACAACGACGACAGGCGGTGACGACATTGGTCCAGAGGTCGCGCCCGCCCTGGCTGAAGGGACGCACGTGATCGCGCGACAGATCACGCGGTGCAAACCGCTGGCCACAGTAAAGACACAAGTACGCATCGCGCCGAAACAGCGTCTGATTGTTGAGCGGGGGCAGATAATCGTCGCGCAAGTAGCCGGGATTGCCGCTCTGACCTTTGGTGGCGACGATGGAATTGACCTCAAGGATGGTGCGCCGCCCGCTGAGCGCATTGGTGCCGCCAAACAGTCGGAAAATGGGCGTGCCGCAGGTATAGGCCACCTGTTGCTGGTGATAGAGCCTCGCGGCCTCGCGGTAGTCGATCCACTCGAGCGGCATGCCCGCCACGTCCGTGCGCAGCACGGGCTGGTTCAGCGACACCCCCTCGGCGGGGCGCGCATCGATGCGGAAATCATCGAATTCGATGCCTGTCATCGTGGCCATGGTGAATATTGAGCCAAGTCCTAAAGATACAGGGCGGAACATGACAGATTCAACGGTGCTGGGGCGCTTTTCGGTATGATCGCCGCTTCGTTGAATCCGGCGGGCCGATCCCGCGTTGCTCTTGAGGTGTTCATGGCCCTGACTCTCGGTATCCCGTGCGAAATCTTCGCCGGTGAAAAACGCGTCGCTGCCGTCCCCGAGGCAGTGGAAAAACTGATCAAACTCGGCTTTGCCGTGACCATCGAATCCGGTGCCGGTCAGCATGCCAATTTCGATGATGCCGCCTACACGGCCGCGGGTGCGACCATCCAGCCTGATGCGGCATCGCTCTACACCGCCGCCGACGTGATCTTCAAGGTACGTGCGCCGGACCCGCGGGAAATCGAGCTGATCAAGCCAGGCAGCACGCTAGTGAGCTTCATCTGGCCGGCGCAAAACCCGGAACTCATGCAGCAGTTGGCCGGACGGCAGTTGACCGTGCTCGCCATGGACAGCGTGCCACGCATTTCGCGTGCACAAAAATTGGACGCGCTCTCCTCCATGGCCAATATTGCCGGCTACCGCGCCGTCATTGAAGCCGCACACCATTTCGGCCGATTTTTCACGGGTCAGATTACCGCTGCGGGCAAAGTCCCGCCCGCCAAAGTATTCGTCATCGGTGCGGGTGTGGCAGGCCTCGCCGCTCTCGGTGCGGCGGTCGGTTTGGGCGCCATCGTGCGCGCCAATGACACCCGGCCCGAAGTGGCCGATCAGGTCAAATCCATGGGCGCCGAATTTGTCGGCGTGGATTATCAAGAAGAAGGCAGCGGCGTCGGCGGTTATGCCAAGGTCATGAGCGAGGGCTTCCAGAAAGCCCAGCGTGAAACCTTTGCACAGCAGGCCAAAGAGGTCGACATCATCATCACCACGGCCCTGATTCCGGGCAAACCTGCGCCGAAACTCATCACCGCCGACATGGTCCGCTCGATGCGCCCAGGCAGCGTGATCGTCGATCTCGCAGCCGAGCAAGGCGGCAACTGCGAGTTCACGGTCCCCGGCGAAGTCGTGGTGCGCGAGGGCGTTACCATCATCGGCTACACGGATTTGCCGAGCCGTCTCGCCAAACAGGCATCCACCCTCTATGCCAACAACTTGTTACGGCTCACCGAAGAGCTGTGCAAAAACAAGGACGGCGCGCTGGATGTGAACTTTGACGACGAAGTCATTCGTGGCACCACAGTGATCAAAGGAGGGGAGATCACCTGGCCACCACCCGCGCCACGTCTGTCCGTGGCGCCGCCGGCGCCAAAACCCGAGGCGGCCGCCACGGCGGCAAAACCCGCTTCATCAAAGAAATCAAGCCATGGACATGGCGCGGGAGAGCCCGCTTCCGTCAGCAGCCTCGCGGGGATCTTCGGTGTTGGAGCGCTGCTGTTCTGGCTAGTGGGCGCCTATGCGCCACCCTCCTTTGTCGGCCATTTCACCGTGTTCGTGCTCGCCTGCTTTGTCGGCTATATGGTGGTCTGGAACGTCACCCCCTCATTGCACACCCCGCTCATGAGCGTGACTAATGCCATCTCCAGCATCATTGCCATCGGCGCATTGGTACAAGTAGCGCCTCCTTTGAGCGATGACGCCACGCGCAATGAAACCTTGATCCAGATCCTCGCGGTATCAGCCATTCTGCTGACTGCGATCAACATGTTTGGCGGTTTTGCGGTGACACGTCGCATGCTGGCCATGTTCCGCAAGTAAGGAGATCAGGCCCATGCTCAGCAGCAATCTGACCACGGTCGCCTATCTCGGCGCGGCCATTCTTTTCATTCTCAGCTTAGGCGGACTCTCGAATCCCGAGACTTCGCGCCGCGGCAATCTTTACGGCATTCTCGGCATGACCCTCGCGGTGGTGGCGACGATACTGGGCCCACGTGTCACGATCGCAGGCCTGCCTTGGATCATCGGTGCTCTCGCCATCGGCGGCAGCGTCGGACTCTATGCCGCACGCAAAGTTCAAATGACGCAAATGCCGGAGCTGGTGGCGCTGATGCACAGCCTCGTGGGGCTTGCCGCCTGCCTTGTGGGCTTTGCCAGCTATGTCGATACCTCGATTGTTTTTGAGGGAGCGGAAAAAACGATCCACAAAATCGAGATCTATCTCGGCATCCTGATCGGTGCCGTGACCTTCTCCGGCTCCGTGATCGCTTTCGGCAAGCTCTCGGGCAAGCTCAATGGAAAACCACTGCTGCTGCCCGCCCGTCATTGGCTGAATCTGCTCGGCTTGCTGGTGGTGATTTTCTTTGGCGTGCAATTCACTGCCGCCGACAGCATCGATGCGGGCATGACGCCACTTTTGATCATGACCGTGATCGCCTTGTTGTTCGGCATACACATGGTGATGGCCATCGGTGGCGCCGACATGCCAGTGGTGGTCTCGATGTTGAACAGCTACTCGGGCTGGGCGGCGGCGGCCACCGGCTTCATGCTGTCCAATGATCTTTTGATTGTCACCGGCGCGCTCGTCGGCTCTTCGGGCGCAATCCTCTCCTACATCATGTGTCGGGCCATGAACCGTCACTTCATCAGCGTGATTGCCGGTGGATTCGGTACCGGCACGACGACAAGTGCTTCCGCCGGTGCGCAACCGCAAGGGGAAACCGTCGCCGTGTCTGCTGCCGAGACTGCGGACATGCTGCGCAGCGCCAAGAACGTGATCATCGTGCCGGGCTATGGCATGGCAGTCGCTCAAGCGCAGCACACGGTCTATGAAATCACGCGGGTGTTGCGCGATCAGGGCGTCAATGTGCGCTTTGGTATCCACCCGGTGGCGGGCCGCATGCCCGGTCACATGAACGTACTCTTAGCCGAAGCCAAAGTGCCTTATGACATCGTGCTTGAGATGGACGAGATCAATGATGATTTCCCGGACACGGATGTCGCGATCGTCATCGGCGCCAACGATATCGTTAATCCATCGGCCGAGGATGACCCGACGAGTCCCATCGCCGGTATGCCGGTACTGCAGGTCTGGAACGCCAAGACCTCCATCGTGATGAAGCGATCGATGGCCTCAGGCTACGCCGGAGTGGACAATCCGCTCTTCTTCCGCGACAACAATCGCATGCTGTTTGGCGATGCCAAAAAGATGCTGGAAGAAGTGCTTACCTCACTGCGGAGCTGACGGCCGCTCATTGGCGCGGCAAGGCCCAAGCACCGTCATCAGCAGCACACTACGCTGCAGGGTGCTGCGCTGATCGAGCCCCAACTGCTGACGTAGCCGTCGACCCTGATCCGCCGCTGTCACATTGGCAGCGGCCTGAGGGGTGAGTGCGGGCTTATCGAAAGAACGCGCAACGGTCGCAGGCCGAGTGGGGGCAGGCTGAGCCACCACCACCTTAGCGGGTTCGCGAGCAGGAGTCGGCGTGGCCTGCGCGGGCTGCTCCCTCTGCTGCCAATTGTCGTCCTGCCAATCATCTCCAAAGAAATCGTCCTCCGGCTCGCTTTGAGCCGGAGCCGGTGGCCGGGGCTGCTGACCACGCAGACGATCAATGATCCAGGCAAACACGCGCGAGAACAGCGCGAAGCCCAGAAAGAGCCAAAAGATCAGATCCTCGATACCCATGACACTCAGCGCGTAGCCGGCGGCGTGGGCGAGTTGTCGTCAGAGGTACCGGCGATGGCATCGCGCATGGAGGTGTCCGCCTGCACATTGCGCATGCGGTAGTAATCCATGACGCCCAGATTGCCCTGACGGAAGGCGTCAGCCATGGCACGCGGCACCTCGGCTTCCGCCTCGACCACCCGCGCGCGCATTTCCTGCTCGAGCGCAACCGCCATGGCTCGACGCTCTTCAGCCTTGGCTTGCGCGATCTGCTTGTCGGCGTTGGCTTGATCGATCTGCAACTTGGCACCGATGTTGTTGCCGACATCTACATCAGCAATATCGATGGAGAGGATTTCATAGGCGGTGCCCGCATCGAGGCCCTTGGAGAGCACATGCTTGGAAATATGATCAGGATTCTCAAGCACGCTCTTATGCGTGGCGGCCGAGCCAATCGTGCTCACCATGCCCTCACCGACACGAGCGATGATGGTTTCCTCGCCTGCGCCACCCACCAGTCGATCGATGTTGGTACGCACCGTCACCCGCGACACAGCAATCAGCTGAATACCGTCTTTGGCGACCGCCGCAATCTTGGGTGTCTCGATGACTTTGGGGATGACCGACATGTTGACGGCCTCAAGCACATCGCGCCCAGCCAGATCAATGGCTGCCGCCCGTTTGAAGGTCAACGGGATGCTAGCCTTATCGGCGGAAATCATCGCGTTCACCACCCGACCCACATTACCGCCGGCCAAAAAGTGCGCTTCCAAATCGTTCAATGAAATATCGATACCCGCCTTGACCGCACTGATACGGGCATTGATCACGATGCTCGGCGGTACGCGACGCAGGCGCATGGCGATGAGCGTAGTGAGCCCCACATAGGCGCCCGAGGCCCAGGCCGCGATCCAGAGCGGAATCGGCACGAGATACAAAATGACAAAAAGTGAAACCAGCAACAGCAGCAGCAACCCGCCCGTGCCAAATAATCCGATCAGTTCAGGTCCGCCCATGTCTTGCTCCCTTTAACGCTTTCTAACGACGATTCTGTTGCCATCGACCCGCGTAACCACGATCGGTTCCCCGGCATCGATGTATTCCCCATCCGAAACCACATCGATCCGCTGACCCGCGATCAAGGCGAGCCCGGAGGGATGCAGCGGCGAAGAGGCCAGCCCCTCACGCCCGAGTAGTTCGCGATCTTCTGCGGGGGGCGATACATAGCCCTCTTCAGCTGTCATACCCGTATCGAGTACCAACTTGCGACCAAAGGGCGTGCGCGGCAAAAAGCGGAGCAGCACCACCGCCGCGATCGCCGCCACGAGCAAGGACGTGAGCACCCGCGTAATCACCCCCACCACCGCTTCAGGGCTCGAGCCGGGGCCGAGCAAACTGAACGCAAGCCCAGCGAGCAGACTGAGCACACCGAGCCCGCCAATCACGCCAAAGCCCGGTGTGACAAAGACCTCGACGGCAAGCAACAGCACCCCGAGCGCAAACAGCAGCAGCTCTTCGTAGCCGGCCAACTGCACCAACCAGTGACCCCAGAAAAAGAGCCCGAGTGACGCAAGCCCGATCGCCCCCGGCAACCCAAAACCCGGAGTTCGAATCTCGGTAATGATCCCGAGCAAGCCTACGGTGATGAGCATGGAACTCAAAACGGGGTTGGTCAAAAATCGTACCAGGCTTTCGGCCCAGGATTCCTCGGCCTGACGTACCTCGGCTCCCTCGAGGCCGAGCTCTCGCAACAGCGCTTCGCGGTTGGCTACCTCGGCGTCGATCAGTCCCTCTTTGAGCGCTTCATCGGTCGTGAGCGTGAGCAGCTTGCCTTTGTCGATGACACCCGGGATCTCGACGTCGGCATCGACCATGGCCTCGGCCAGACGCGTGGGGCGCCCTCGCGCCTCGGCGGTCGCGCTGAACTCCTTGCGCAGATAAGACACGGTTTTTTCTTCCACCGGTTGTGCGGCCGCGCCCGGCGCACCACCCTGCACCGGCATCGCCGCACCGATGGTCGCGCCTTCGGTCATGTAGATCTTTTCACTCGCCAAAGAAATCAGCGCGCCGGCAGAAATCGCGCGCTTATTGATGAAAGCGACCGTCGGCACGCTCGCCTCGAGCAGCGTGTCGCGGATGAGCACCGCGGCATCTACCCGACCACCGAAGGTGTTGATTTCGAGAATCACCGCTGCCGCGCCGTCATCGGCCGCCTGTGCGGTGACCCGCTCAATGAAAGGTGCGAGCCCGAGGTCGATCACGCCCTCGACGGGGACCACATAAACATGCCCTGATGGTCTGTCGTTCTGGTCTGCTGCCAGCACCGAAAACACACCAAGACCAAGGCAGGCCAGCGCCAACCACCTGCGCCACCGTCCGGGACCCGGTCGCGACGACGAACGGTCGCCCAATTTGCAACTTTTGGTCTCCATGGTGGGTCCATGGTGGCATAAGTTGATGCGACGTGCTGCACTATGACTGTGTTCTGCGATACCGTGACTCATCCATGCCGCCTGCGCTTGGCAAGTGTGATCTTGGCCGGCTTGCTGCTGGCCGCACCGCCTGTGCAGTCGCAAGGCGCGACCGCCACCGAAACCACAGTCGCAGGCGACGAGTTGGCGTCAGATGGCAATGAAATCACCGAAATCACCGTTCAGGGTGAGCTCCCCGGCCCCGGCTTGTGGACCATCCGCAACGGCGAGCGCCGTCTTTATCTGCTTGGCACATTGAGCCCACTACCCAAAGATTTGCAGTGGCGATCGCGCGAGGTGGAACGGGTGCTGGCCGAAGCCCAGATGTTGATCCCCTCACGCGGCGATGTGTCGGCAGATATCGGGCCCTTAAAGGCCGTGGGGCTGTACTTTCGGTATCGCTCGCTGCGTGATAACCCGGGTAATGCTTCTCTTGATGAAGTACTAGACCCGGCCTTGTTTCAACAATTTGAAACCCTGCGCCTGAAGTACGCACCTCGCGAGCGCAGCTTGCGCGATCGACGGCCGGTATTGGCGGCAGGCGAATTGTGGCGCGAAGCCATCGAACGCAGCGGCCTCAGCCTGCGCAACGAGGTCAATCGCCGCATCGAAAAACTGGCCGATAAAAACGGTGTACCCATCGTCAGACCGAGGCTGCGCATCGACGATGCACGCGGCACCCTCGATGAAGTCGCAAAGATTCCGCTTGCGGCAGAGATCGACTGCATGCGGGCCACCCTCAATCGCTTGGAAAGCGATCTCACGCAAGCTCGGCAACGTGCCGAAGCCTGGTCGGTGGGTGATATCGCTGCGCTACGCATCAGTGCGGTGGCCGCGCAACAGGAAGCCTGCTGGTCAGCACTGCTGTCGAGTCCGAAAATGGCCGAGTTACGCCGGGAGTTCGACGAGGCCTGGATGAGTACGGCGGTGCTCGCGCTCGAGGGGCAGCAAACCACACTCGCCGTGGTACCTATCTTTGAAATCCTGAAACCGAACGGCATCCTCTCGCAGCTGCGCGCTCGCGGCTACGAGGTCGAGGAACCTATCTAGATTGCGACCACACGTGTGAGCGACCACCACCCGTGGGTGGCCACCAAAAGCCGCGGCAGCCTTCAGCGCAATCCTAGTGACTGTCGAGGCCGAGATCGATCCGTCGTGCCGAATGGGTGATGGCACCCACCGAGATGAAATCAACCCCAGTCGCAGCAATCTCGCGGATCGTCTCGAGCCGAACATTGCCCGAGGCTTCAAGCGTCACCGCACCTGCCGTCATCGCCACAGCGCTGCGCAAATCCGCCAGCGACATGTTGTCGAGCAGGATGCAATCGGGGCGATGGGCGAGCGCCTCTTCCAGCTGCGCAAGGGTATCGACCTCGATCTCGATGACCCGCATGTGTCCCGCCTTCTCGCGTGCCTGCGCCAACGCGGCCGCAATACCCCCGGCGGCAGCGATATGGTTGTCCTTGATCAGCACGGCATCGCCCAGACCGTGGCGATGGCTGCTACCGCCACCCAAACGAACCGCCTGCTTTTCGAGAAGTCGCAGGCCTGGCGTAGTCTTACGCGTGCAGGTGACCCGCGCCTTGAAATCTTTGATCGCAGTCGCATACTGCCGCGTCAGGGTGGCGATGCCAGAGAGATGCCCCAGAAAATTGAGCATGGTGCGCTCGGCACTCATGATGGAGCGCGCGGCGCCATCGAGCTCGAGCAGCACCTCTCCTGCTTGCAGCGTAGCGCCTTCTTCGACCAGCCAGCGCATGGATACGGAAGGGTCCAGCAGACGCAGCGCCAAACGTGCTGCATCCACGCCCGCAAGCACTGCGGGCTCGCGACTGCGAATACAACCACGCCAGCTTTGCTCTGCTGGTAGCGACACCATTGCGGTCACATCCCCGGCGGGTGCCAAATCTTCGAGCAGCGCCAACTTCACAATGGGTTCAATCAAAATATCTGGCAGGCTGGCATCACTCATCGGGCTTTCTCCGAAAATGGATTGTCGACGGAGTGCAACTCTCCGTCGGACGAGAGACGAAAGTAACTGCGCGAGGACTGTGCAGCGGGTTCAGGATAGTCCGCACGATAGTGACCTCCCCGGCTTTCCTGGCGCGCGAGTGCTGCCGTGGCAAGAATGCGCGCCGCCAACAGCGAACTTGCGCCACCACTCGCTGCCTCGGCGTCCTGCAGCCAATTGCGCAACGGCCGCAAACCCGCCTCATCGCGTACGACACCACAATGCAAACTCATGCGCTCACGCAATTCATTGAGCGTGGCGCCCTCGAGTAAGGGCGGTCGTACGGCGTCGCCTGCAGTAGGCAGGCTTGATGAGTCATTGAGCAGACGAGTGGCGATGCGCGCCGCGTACACCAGCGACTCGAGCAAAGAATTGGAAGCGAGCCGATTCGCGCCGTGCGCACCGGTGCTCGCACATTCGCCGCAAGCAGACAAACCCCGCAAGCTGCTACGACCCCAGATATCCACCGCAACTCCACCCATGTGGTAGTGCGCAGCGGGAGTGACCGGAATGGGTTGCACGCGCGGATCGACCCCCGACGCCATGCAGGCCCCGAACACAGTGGGAAAATGCTCGGCAAAACGCGCACCGACGCTCTGTCGACAATCGAGCCACACCGAGCGGCCCGCTTGTCGCTCGGCATGAATAGCGCGCGCCACCACATCGCGTGGCGCCATGTCTGCAGCAGGGTGATAGCGCGACATGATGGCTGCACCGTGCTGATCCACCAGCAAAGCCCCCTCGCCACGCAGGGCTTCCGTTGCCAGCGGCGCCGGGTCCACCCCCACATCGAGCGCTGTCGGATGGAACTGCACGAACTCGGCGTCCGCCACCACGGCACCCGCCCGCGCCGCCTGCGCCAAAGCTGCCCCGCGGGCCTCTTTGGGATTGGTGGTCACCCGAAAGAGGCCGCCAACTCCGCCGGTCGCCAACACCGTCTCGGCCGCGCGGATCACACCCTCGCCGTCAGCGCCGCGCGTCAGCGCGCCCGATACGCGCTCGCCGTCACTCAGCAGCGCCACGGCACGCACACCCTCAAATAAACGAATATGCGAAGCCGCCCGTACCGCCGAGGCAAGACTACCCATGATGGCCCGCCCGGCCAGATCTCCCGTCACGTGCACGATACGGGCTCGCGAATGCGCCGCCTCCAGGCCGAGCGCGAGCTCGCCGGTCACGGTGCGATCAAAAGGCACACCGAGATCGACCAGATCCTGAATACGCGCTGCAGCGTCATTGGCAAGCAAGGCCGCCACCTGCGGATCCACCAAACCGTCACCGGCGAGCTCCGTATCTTTGGCATGCCATGCCGGGCTGTCGTCTGCACCCAGCGCGGCGGCAATCCCGCCCTGCGCCCAAGCGCTCGAGGCCGCGTGCCCCAATGGCCCTGGCGACAACACCACGCAGGAGCGTGGCGCAAGACGCAAGGCCAGAAACAGGCCCGCCAGCCCTGCGCCGACGATGAGTATGTCGGTCCGTAATTCGCTCATGTACCGGGCTGCTATAGCCTCAATGAATTCAGCGGGCCATCAAGGTCACAGCCGCGGCGGGGCGATGAGTATCGAACCCAGCCGGGCGGGCGCTTTTGGGCAAAGCCAGCATTCGTTCGATCGCCGCACGTGCGCGGCTGGCAATCGGCTCGGGAATCTCGATGACATGCTGACGATGCAGCAGACTCTCATAGATGCCCGCCAACGTAATCCGCTTCATGTGTGGACAAAGATTACACGGCCGCACGAATTCGGTTGCGGGGCTATCAAGCGCGACATTGTCGGACATGGAGCACTCGGTGAGCAGCACCACTCGTCGCGGCGCACGCTCGGCCACGTAGTCGATCAGCGCTGCCGTCGATCCGGCAAAGTCGGCTTCTGCCAGCACCTCGGGCGGACACTCCGGATGCACCAGCACCTGCACGCCGGCAAAGCGCTCGCGCAGACTACGGACATCGGCCGCCGTAAAACGCTCATGCACTTCGCACTGCCCAGCCCAGGTGATGATATGCAATGAGGTTTGGGAAGCCACGTTGCGAGCAAGATACTGATCGGGAATGACGATCACTCGATCCGTACCCCACTCGGCCGCCGCCCACTCGGTGACCTGTACAGCATTCGAGGAGGTGCAACACACATCGCTCTCGGCCTTCACGTCAGCCGAAGAATTGACATACGTCACCACCGGCACCCCGGGATGCGCCTCACGCATCAAGCGGACATCCGCCGCCGTAATGGATGCAGCCAATGAACAACCGGCTCGCTGATCCGGGATTAGTACCGTCTTGTGCGGGCATAAAATCTTTGATGTTTCGGCCATGAAATGCACACCCGCCTGCACGATCATCGAGGCCTCGGTGCGGGCTGCCTCGCGCGCAAGCTGCAGTGAGTCGCCACGGATATCGCCGACACAGGCAAAGATATCGGGCGTCATGTAATTGTGAGCAAGAATGACGGCATCACGCTCGCGTTTGAGCTGCTGGATGGCATGCACATAGGGCGCAAGCACCGGCCACTCGATGGCGGGCACCACATCGCGAACCCGCTCATAAAGGGGAGCGGTCGCTCGTTCAACCTCGGCCGTGTACTTCAGGCCGTGCAACGCGGGCACAGGCAGATCGCTGCCGTGTCCTGGCAAGGGTACGGCAGGGTGAGCGCTCAATCCCGCATCGATGATGTGTGCCATAACGGCGGCAGTGTAGCCGAAGCCTCGCGCCGCTTCTGCGCGACGCAACCCGGGGGTATGACACCGCCCGGAGCGGGCGGACCGCGCGCAGCAGATCAGCCGACGGCAGCCAACGCCTCGATACCGCGCTCGAGCGGCGAACCCAAGCGCGAGAGATGCTCGCCCATGGCCAACAATTGGCTCCGACCGTACTCGGTCAAACGCACGGACTTTTCGCGACGATCGTTGCGCGTGCCGGCGATCACCGCCAGAAAATCCAGCCGCTCGAGACGGTGCAGCAATTTGCGACAAGCTCGCTCGCCGCCGAGGCCATGGGTGCGATACACCATGATGACCTCGGAAATCGAGGCGCCTTCACGCTCCGCCGCCAAGACCAGCGCAGGTACCAGACTGATGACAAGGGCAATCGGGTTCGGCATGTTCTTTATAAAAATAGTTTTTTATGAAAATAGGACTTGGTTGCCCAATCCCATTTATAACCAAAATCATACAAAAATTGGAAGTATTTTTTCGTCTGCCTTCTCAGCGCGGTCGCCGCGCCGGAGCGGCTCACACCCTCAACGCTGTACCTGCCGCAAGAGGGCGCCGCAATCGGCGAAAAAGCGCAGGGTCTGCTCGGTCGGTACGACGCGCTTGATACGCGAATCCGCAGGGTCCATCTGCAGCACCAGGAACCCCGCCTGCTCAAGTTGCTGAATCCGCTTGCGCACGGTATTTGAATGACCAAGCTCCTCTCGGGCGAGAAGCTTGCGAATGGGATAAGGCTCGCCCTGCTGCCACGCCTGCACGATATCGGTCAGCAGGTCTTCGGCATCGGGAATGGCGGCGAGACGAGACGCCGGCAAATCTTTGAGGCCATTGAGCAGCCAGCGAAAACGCAGGTATAGATCCACCAGCTCTTGACTGGCCGCGGTCGATTTAACGTGTTGTCCCGCCATGAAATCCCGATCCTTTTTGATATTTGCTCAGATAAATCAATAATCCACGCAGCGTGTACAGAAGCAGCAACGCCCCGAGAAAGTCCCCAACGAACATGGCAATGAAGCGCTGCTCTGCGGGTGTGGCTTCGGCCGCGAAGAGCCCCCAAACCGCAGCGTGCCCGGCGGCATTGAGCACCGCCGAGACGAACGCCAGCAGGATCAGCCGACGCCCATCGAGGCCGGTAACGCCCGCGGCCAAGGGCATGGTCAGATAGCGGCCCGGCCAGTCCTTCAAGGTCCAGACTGCGGCGAGCCAGGCAGCCAATCCCGGCACGAGTGCGAGCGAGATATCCACGACGGCGGGAATGCCTGCAGGTGGCAACAAAGTCGAGCTCAGAATGGTCATCGCCAAGAGACTAGCCCCTAGCGTAAAGCCGAGAGCCCCCGCCAAACCAAACAACAGCACCAGCATCATGCGCAACCCATGCGGCAGGTACACCCAGTTGGCGCCGGGCACGAATTCGGTCCAAGCGAACGCCGCGTGATAAATCGGCACAAAGCCGATCCACAACAAGGCGGAAATCGCCACGAACAGAAAGAAGCGTTGAGCCGCAGGCACGGCGTTAGCCTATCTCGGCCGACACCCGCGGTTCAATGCGACGCAAAGGATTATCATCTCGCCAATGCAATCCCGCAGCGCTCAGGGTGTGCTCGCGATGGTCATCGCGGTCGCCGGTTTTTCGTGTATGGATGCGCTGCTGAAAGTCTTCGCAGCGCACTACCCTCCCATGCAAGTCACTGCGCTGCGCGCAGCGGCCTCATTGCCGTTTCTGTTGTTACCTTTGTGGTGGCAGGGTCGACTGGCGGAACTGAAACCGCAGCGACCGTGGCTGCATCTGCTGCGCGGGCTGCTCGGAGTGGTGATGCTCGTCAGCTTCGTGTTCGCGCTCGGTCAGGGCGGGCTCGCCTCGGTGTACTCCATTTTCATGATCGCTCCACTTTTGATCGCCGCCCTCGCGGCAATCTGGCTCGGCGAACGCGTGGATGCCGGGCGTTGGATAGCGATCGCGCTCGGTCTCACCGGCGTACTGCTCATTCTGCGCCCCGAGGCGGGCGCCTTGCCGCTACTGGCAGGGCTGGCTGCGGCTCTCTCGGCACTTGGCTATGCGATCACGGCCATCATGGCGCGCTTGCTCACGCGCACCGATACCTCGGCATCCATCGTGTTTTCTTTTTTGCTCTGCATGCTGGTCATCGCCGGCGCTCTCGCACTACCTGAGTGGGTACCCATCCGGCCGCAGGATTACGGCCTGATCGCCGCGGTCGGAATCTTTGGTGCCATCGGTCAGCATTACATCACCGAGGCATTTCGACACGCTCCCGCTGCAGTCGTTGCACCCATCGAATACACGGCGCTCATTTGGGCCATGATCATCGACTGGACGTTCTGGTCGGTCTTGCCGGGCACGGGCATGCTGCAGGGCGCGGCGATCGTGGTGCTGGCCGGGCTTTATGTCGCTTGGCGCGAACGTCAGGCTGCCACCCAAGGAACGCCATGAGGGTGTATCTGAAACTCGTGGGGGTGGCAGCGCTCTGGGGCGGCACTTTCATTGCCGGGCGCTGGATTGCCCCGGTGCTGCCGCATTTCACACTGGCATCGCTCAGATTCTGGTCGGCATTCCTCGTACTCGCGCCGCTGCTTTTCTGGCAAGAACGCGGCTGGCCCGCTTTCCGTCGCCGTGACTGGGGCTTCGCGCTCGCCCTCGCGCTGAGCGGTCTTGTGCTCTACAACCTCTTTTTCTTTGGCGCCCTCGAACGCATTAGCGCCAGTCGCACGGCCTTGGTGGTGGCACTCAACCCAGTGCTGACAGCGCTGATGCTGGCACTGGTGTTGCGACAAAAACTGGAACTGCATCGCTGGATCGGGATCGCGACCGCGTTGCTTGGCGTATGTGTGGTGTTGGCGCGGGGTGATCTCTCGGCCCTCAGCAGCCGAATCACGACTGGCGAGGCGTTGATGATCGGCGGCGCACTCTGCTGGGCCGTGTATTCGGTCATCGGCCGTGACGCCTTGAGTGGCGAGGGCGCTCCCTCTCCGCTTGCGCTCACCACCTTGACCACGCTCTGCGGTGCGCTGCTGCTCAGCCTAGGGATACCGTTTGAATGGCAGGATTGGCAAAGCAGCGACCTGCGTATCGATGTGTGGGCAGGCATCGTCTACCTCGGCGCCGGGGGTACTGCACTCGCCTTCGTCTGGTACGCCGACGGGTTGAGGGCCATCGGTCCAGCTCGAACCACTGTGTTCAATAATCTCGTACCGGTGTTCGGGGTACTCTTTGGCAGCCTGATTCTGGGCGAGCCTGTGCTTCTCTCCATGTGGGTGGGAGGGCTGATCGCCATCCTGGGCGTCAGCCTAACCAACTGGTCCCGGCAGTGACGCCATCAACTTCGATCCTGAGCGTCGCGCTCGATACGCCATTGCGTCGCTGTTTCGATTATCTGCCGCCCAAGGCAAGCGAGGGCGCGCTCCCACCTGTTTTACAGGCGGGTCAACGCGTCAGAGTCCCCTTCGGTCGCCAACAACTGACCGGCATTATTGTTTCAATAAAAGATCAATCTGAACTTCAAATCGATAAATTGAAACGCGTTTCAGAGGTAATCGACTCGATTCCCATCTTTGATTCGGTACTGCTGGCATTGCTTGAGTGGACCGCGAAGTATTACCACGAGCCCCCGGGCGAAGTCTTCGCAACCGCACTGCCCAAAGCGCTGCGCGGAACCACCCCCCTCGTCAATCTCGTGCGCGCTTGGGCTCTCACCGCGGCGGGCCGAGCGGCCTTGTCAGGTGACGCCGTCAAGCGTGCGCCCAAACAGGCGGCGATGCTTAAGGCGCTAGAGCAGGGCCCCAAGGCCGTGAGCGGAGCAAGCCTGCGCAGCCTGCAGCAGAAAGGCTGGATCGAATCAGTCAGCATTGAGGCCGCACCAGACCCAGCGCTGACCTGCGAGCGCTCCTCGAATGAGGCGGTCTCGCCAGATGACGCGCTCTCCCCGAACGAGGGCGATCGCGACGGGGCGGGCAGCAGCCCTTCGCTCACCCCCGAACAGGCGACCGCCGTGCGCAGCGTGCTCGATCATCGCGACGGTTTTACCGCGTTTTTGCTGCAGGGCATCACCGGCAGCGGCAAGACCGAGGTCTATCTGCAACTGACCGAAGCCACCCTGAAGGCAGGCAAGCAGGTGTTGGTCTTGGTTCCCGAAATCGGCCTCACGCCCCAGTTGGTACAGCGCTTTGCCCAACGATTTGGCGCAACCCGACTCGCCGTGATGCACTCCGGCCTGACAGACACAGCGCGCCTTGCGGCTTTTCGCGCTGCTTTCTTTGGTCAAGCGCAGATCGTGCTTGGCACCCGATCCGCCGTCTTTGCCCCCTTGGCCCAACTCGGTCTGTTGGTGGTCGATGAAGAGCACGACGCCTCGTATAAACAGCAGGAAGGGGTGCGCTACTCGGCACGCGATCTCGCTCTCGTTCGCGCACAACTTGCGGGCATCCCCATCGTGCTCGGCTCGGCGACGCCCTCATTCGAATCGCTGCACAACGTCGCACGCGGCCGTTATCAACGGTTGAGTCTGCCGAACCGCGCCGGTGGTGCGGAGCCCCCTCGCTTGCGGTTACTCGATTTGCGCAACGAGAAAGTCACGGCGGGTCTCGCGACCACCAGTTTGCAGGCGATCGAACAGCACCTGCGCGAAGAGGGCCAGGCCCTGCTCTTCATCAACCGTCGCGGCTATGCGCCAACCCTCGCTTGTACGGCGTGTGGCTGGATTGCCCCCTGCCTGCACTGCGATGCCCGCCTGACTGTGCACCGGCAGGCTGATGCGCTGCGCTGTCACCACTGCGGCGCCGAACGAGCCCTGCCCCGCCAATGCCCCACCTGCGGCCATGGCTTGCGCACCGTTGGTCAGGGCACGGAACGAGTCGAAGAAACCTTGGCCGAGCTGTTTCCGGATGTACCCGTGGCGCGCCTCGATCGCGACGTAGTGCGTCATGCCGATGACTGGCAACACACCATGGATCGCATTCGCAGCGGCCAGGCACGACTTTTGGTCGGTACGCAAATGGTGGCCAAAGGACACGACTTCCCCGACCTGACCTTGGTGATCGTGCTCAATGCCGATCAAGGTCTCTTCAGCACCGACTTTCGTGCTGCCGAGCGGCTCGCACAAACCATCGTCCAAGTAGCAGGTCGCGCAGGCCGCGCCAGCAAACCCGGCGAAGTGCTGATCCAAACCGAGTACCCGGAGCACCCGCTACTGCGCGGCTTGTTATCGGGTGGCTATGAGGCCTTCGCAGTAACGGCGCTAGCCGAGCGGGCGGAGGCCGGTTGGCCACCCTACTCTCATCTGGCCGCCCTCAGAGCGTCGGCGCTCGAGCTGACGGCGGCGATCGAGTTTCTGAGCGAAGCACTCTCACTCGCCCGCCGCGATCTGCCGACGGGCCTCAGATTATTGGGGCCAGCCCCCGCGCCGATGACGCGACGGGCGGGGCGGCATCACGCGCAATTGCTGCTCGAATGTGCGGATCGCGCACGCCTGCAACGATTTCTCGGACCCTGGGTGGAAGCCGTTGATGCACTGCCCTCGGCGCGACGACTGCGCTGGTCGCTCGATGTCGATCCAATCGACCTCTTCTAGAACCTATAATCGCGCCCGTGAAAAACGAACTTCTGCAGTTGCTGCGCGAGACGCTGCAAAAACTCCAAGGCGGCGTACTGCCGTCCGACCTCGATCTCGACCTCGTGCAGCTCGAGCGCACGCGCGACCCACAGCATGGCGATTTCGCCTGCAATATCGCACTACGCCTCGCCAAAACCCTGTCGCGCAAACCGCGCGAGCTCGCGAGCGACATCGTTGCGGCGTTGGGTACCCACCCGCTCATCGAGCGGATCGACATCGCTGGCGCCGGTTTCATCAATTTCTTTGTCTCCCGCCAGCGTTACTGCGAGGAACTGCATCGCATTCACGCTACCAAAGAAAACTATGGCCGCCAGCAACTGGCCAAGCCACAAAAAATCATGCTGGAGTTCGTATCGGCCAACCCGACGGGACCCATGCATGTGGGCCACGGCCGGCAAGCCGCCTATGGCGACACCTTGGGCAAGATCCTCGCGGCAGCAGGGCACGACGTATTTCGCGAGTACTACATCAATGATGCGGGACGACAAACGGAAATTTTGGCCGTCTCCGTCTGGCTGCGCTATCTCGAACGTTGCGGCGAAACCCTGCGCTTCCCGGAAAACGGCTATCGGGGGGATTACCTGCTGCCACTGGCCGCGCAACTTCACGCCCGCCACGGCGAAGCCTGGTGTCATTCCGCTGGTCACATCTTTAAAGACGTGCCACCCGACGCGCCAGAGGGCAACAAAGATCAGCACGTCGATGCTCTCATCGCGCGCTGTCGCGAGCTCATCGGCGAAGCAGCTTGGCAACAGTTGCTGGATTTCTGCCTTGAGCAAATGATGGCGGAAATCCGTGACGATCTCACCGGCTTCCATGTCGACTACGACCGCTGGACTTCGGAGCGGGCCTTTGCCGAAAGCGGCGCCATCGATCAAGCACTCGCGCGCCTGCGCGCCAAAAATCTGCTCTACATCCAGGAAGGCGCCGAATGGTTCAAAGCCACCGAGTTCGGTGACGACGAGGATCGAGTGGTGGTGCGCGAGAACGGCGTCAAAACCTACTTCGCTTCCGACATTGCCTATCATCTTGACAAGCGTGAACGTGGCTTTGATCTTTTGATCGATGTGCTGGGCGCCGATCACCATGGCTATGTGGCACGTCTGCGCGGCGGTCTGCAGGCCTTTGGCCACTCGGGGGACTGTCTGGAGGTGTGCCTCGTGCAGCTCGTCAGTCTGTTTCGTGATGGCGTCAAATTATCCATGGGCAAGCGCGAGGGCAACTTCGTCACCCTGAGACAACTGCGCGAAGAGGTCGGCAATGACGCCTGCCGGATCTTCTATCTGATGCGTAGCAATGACCAAGCTCTCGACTTTGATCTCGAGCTCGCCAAATCCAAGAGCAATGAGAATCCGGTGTTCTATATCCAATACGCGCACGCACGGGTAGCGAGCGTCTTGCGTGAAATCAGCGCTCGTAACCTCAACTACTCGGCCGACCAGGCCGCTGATTGGCTGCGTACCAATGGCGCCAAGCTGCTGGGTGATGAACATGCCGGACATCTGCTCAATATGGCTTCGCGTTACCCGGAAATCATTGAACAAGCAGCCTCGCTACGCGCCCCACACACTTTGGTGCATTATCTGCGCGATCTCGCCAATGCCTTGCACAGCTTCTACAACGCTGAACGAATTTTGGTGGAAGAAGACTCGCTGAGACACGCCCGAGTGTACGCGCTGCAGGCCGTGCAGCAGGTGTTGCGCAACGGTCTTGCGCTACTCGGGGTTTCTGCCCCCGACTCCATGTAGCGCACTGACAGCAAGGGAGTCCATTCATGAGTACACCCATCGGCCGGGATTTCAAGCGCAATCGCAAATCCGATGGCATGAACATCGACTTGTCGCGTGATTTCTTTGTTGGTCTTGCTCTCGGACTGATCATCGCAATCGGCGTCTATGCCTGGCAGCAGCGGGAACTGCAGCAAACCGTTGACGCACTACAGAATCCCGCGATACCCGAACCACGCATTGACGCCACCGCAGCTGGCGACGCCAACGAAACCAGCCCCGCCGAAGAAAATATTCCGGACTATGATTTCTTTGACATGCTGCCTACTTCAGAAGTCGTGGTCAGTGATCTCGGTGAACGGGGTAGCACCAGCCGGCCGCCGAACGCCCCTGTGGAGAGACCGGGCAGCTATGTGCTGCAACCCGGGGCTTACCGGGATCGGGCCGAAGCCGAGCGCGTACAGGCCCAACTTGCCCGGCTAGGCGTGACCGCGATGATCCAACGAGTGGCAGTCGAAAACGATGAATTCCATCGCGTGCGAATTGGACCGATCAGCGATCTCAACACACTGAATCGCACCCGCAACGTGCTGCGTTCCGCCGAGATTGATGCCTTGCTGATTCGGGTCAGCGACTGATGAATCAGGTGTCGTCTTCGACGCCGCCGCGAAAATCGATCCCCAAGGCGCGCAGCTTGCGATAAAGATGCGTACGCTCCATGCCAACACGCTTGGCAAGCTGACCCACCTTGCCGTGGCAGAGCTGCAGTTGTTGCTGCAGGTAGGAACGCTCAAAATGCTCGCGCGCCTCGCGCAGACTGAGCGCCAGCAAATCCTGTTTGACCAGTGTCTCGGCCTGAGCCGCCTCACGCGACAGCTCTTTCTCGATTTCTTCCAAAGAAATCTCTTCGCTACCACCCTGCAGCAACAAACGACGCACCAGCCCGCGAAGCTCCTGTACATTGCCAGGCCATGGGTAGTTGCGCAGGCGATTTTGGGCCGCCACCCCAAAACGTCGAAATGGCAGACCCTCTGCATCGACCAGCTGATCCACGTAGAACCGCAGTAGCTCGGGAATATCCTCGGCGTAATCGCGCAAGGCCGGTACTTCTGCCACAAGCCCACCGAGGCGATCGAGTAAATCGCGACGAACACCGCCTTGTGCCGGCGCCTCAAGCGACGACACTCGTCGCAGCACCTGTGGCTCGACAGATGCGACCAATCGTGCGCCGAATGGCTTTTTCGTTGCATCACCGAGCCGCGAAAAACTGCCGGATTCGAGCACGCCGAGTAATACCCGTTGCGCATCCCAGGGCAAGTCGGTCAATTCATTGATGAACAGGATGCCGTTGCCAGCCTGCTCCAATAGCCCCGCCTCCTGGCTGCCTGCACTGCCAAACAAGACGAGCTCGAAGTCGCGATCACGCAGCGCACTCGCTACTACCGTGACAAAGGGTTGTGCGGCACGTGGGCCCTGTTCGTGCAGATAACGAGCAAAGGCCTCGCGGCCTGCACCCGGCTCCCCCAACAACAGCACCGGCGCATCGCTCGTCGCAAACTGATCGAGTTGGCGCCGAAGCTGCTGCAGTGCACGACTTTTACCAATCGGCAAGGCGGCGGGCGCCGACATTCTGCGGCGAGACGATTTTTTCTGTCGCCCGGCCTCAAGGCCGCGCTCAACCATGCGCAGCAGCTTGGCGATCGACAAGGGCTTTTCAACAAAATCAATGGCACCCAGTCGAGTCGCTTCGACGGCGGTTTCGACCGTGCCATGACCGGACATCATCACGACGGGACAGCTGTCATCGCCCGCGGCCGCCCATTCACGCAACAAGGTGATCCCGTCGACCTCGGGCATCCAGATATCCAGCAGGATCAGATCAGGCGCAGCGCTCGCCCGCAGCCGCCGCGCCTCGGCAGCATTAGCGGCGACCTCCACCTCGTAGCCCTCGTCGGACAAAATTTCTTTGACGAGACCGCGGATATCCGCTTCGTCATCCACCACGAGAATACGACCGGCACTCATGCCAGCTCCCTCCGCACATCCTGCCGACGCTCGCGCGCCGTCATGGTTTTGAGTTTTTGCTTCACCGGCAAGATAACACGGACTTGGGCTCCACCAGAAAAGCGATTTTCGGCTTCGATCATGCCGCCATGGTCCTCGACAATCTTGCGCACGATGGCAAGACCCAGGCCCGTGCCTCGTGGTTTGCTGGTCACGTACGGGTCAAACACCCGCGGCAGCAAGTCAGCGGGAAAGCCCGGTCCATTATCGAGCACCTTGATCTCAAGGCCTGGCTGCCCATCCAACGGCACGGCGGCGGTCTCGATACTGATTTGCGCCTCGTTGCGACCCTCGAGCGCCTCCATGGCATTGCTAAGCAAGTTGTTCATGACCTGACGCATACGCGACCGGTCTGCCTCCAACAGCATGGGCATTGCCATCTCGGGGGCGCGAATGCGCGGCCCGCTTTCGCGGGCACGATAAAGATCCACCACCTCACGCAGCAGGACATGGAAATCAAACTGGCTGATCTGCATGCCGGGGGCTTTGGCATATTCGCTGAAGTCATTGACCATCTGCTTCATCGCTTCGACCTGCTGCACGATGGTGTGCGTCGAACGATCAACCATCTCGGCATCGGACCCCGTGAGTTCGGGCAACAAGCGCCGTCTCAGGCGCTCGGCTGAAAGCTGAATGGGGGTCAAAGGGTTCTTGATCTCATGCGCAAGACGCCGCGCCACCTCACCCCAGGCAGCCTCCCGCTGCGCCTGCAACAAGTGAGTGACATCGTCAAACACGATCACATACTGCGCCCCGCCCTCGGCATCCGGCGTCAAGGGCACGCAGGCACACACCAGCACCCGCTCGCCACCATGATGCGGAACACGCAGCGCAAGCTGCTCGCGCCACTCTTCTAGGCCCGCATCAAAACGACCGCGAATGGCCTGCACAAAAGGCTCGAGCACCCCTTGCTGGGCAGGCAAGCTGTCGAGGCGCGAGCCAATATGAGCCGCAAGCGGCGCACCCAGAATTGCCTCAGCTGCTGCATTCGACGAACGCAGCACGAGCGCCCGGTCCACCGTCAAGACTCCTGTGGATAGACGCGCCAGAATCACGGCCAACCGCTCGCGCTCGATCTCGACAGCCTCGCGACTGCGCTCGGTCTCCTCACGCGCGCGACGCAATCGCTTGGTCATATCATTGAACGAGTGCACGAGAAAACCCATTTCATCCCGCGAACTGAGCGGCACCCGAGTACCGAAGTCTCCTTTGGCCACGGCACGCGTACCGGCCATCAAATCCTGCACGGGCTTGAACAGGATCTCGGCAAAGTACAAAGCGCCGTAGATCGCGCCCAACAGGGTCACCAAAAGAACCACGGTCAGAGTCGCCCTGAAACTGTACTTCAAAGGTTCGCGCAGAGCGGCCAGATCACCATATTGCGAAAACGATTTCTGTACAGCGTTAGTCAACTCGGCAAACTCGCGAGGCAAATCGAAGATGGCGACGACGAACCGAGCATCGCTGTCACCCAGGGCTCCGCGTGGCACCGGTGCTGCCACGCGGATGATGTAGCCGCCGTCGCTCAGCGGCTCCAGAGCAACATAAGTGCGACCATCCGTGACTTGTCTGACCAAGTCCGCGGCAGGTCGCTCAGGCAGAGCATCAGGTACAGAACGACTGCTCGCACCCAAAATGCGCTCGAACTCGCCATATAACACGAGCTCGATCGCGCTCGATTCACGCAACTCTTCATCGAGTGCGATCAAGCGTTCACCAGCCGAAAACCCGGCAAGATCATCTGCCAATCTTTGAATACGATCGCTGTGCTCGCGCATGCGAAGATCGAGCGCAGAGCGCGAGAGCTCCACGGCATCGTTGAGCCCTTGGCGGATTTCGACACGGAACCAGCTGTCAATGCCGCGATTCAGAAAATCCAGCGAAAAAAGGTATACCGTGACCAGCGGCAGGGCGACCAGCACACCAAACACCAACACCGTTCGTGCCGTGAATCGCGAACCCGGGACTCCGCTGCGAAAAGCCCGCACCAACTGCCACACCTTGCGCGCGAGCAAGACCAGCAACACCAGCACCATCACCACGCTGGCCAACAATATCCAAGGTTGCAGCAGCCCGAACTGGGCCACGTTCCGAGTGGACAAGGATAGTGCGATCAGCGTCGACAGCACTATCAGCGCCGCAACGACGACAATAACGGCGGTGCGTTTTCCCTTTAGCGCGGCAGCAGCCACGAGTACCACTCGCTCTCGCGTTGCCAATCATCCGTCCAGAACATCAGCGTACGCAGCGCATCCGTGAGCCGACCGCGGCGCATGCTGGCGCGCACCCTCACCCGATACTCGCCCTCGACCGCCAGCTGCGAGGCCACCAGAATCGGCCAACCCTCGACCCGGCCGAGATCCTGCAAGGCGGCTTCCACTGTGGGATAGGACTTTTGCTCATCGCCATCGAGGGGATCGCGCATGACATAGCGCTCACTGACAGGCTGATAGCTCAACTCGCGCGGCAGCCGTATCGAGAGGATATTGGCATCCAACCAGAATCGTCGGTCACGAAATACCTCAACCTCGAGATCATAGGATAGCGATACGCCCTCGCGCAGCGCGACGATGGCTTCTTCGCTGACCGGATAGCGAATCTGCGCGTGCAACTGGTAGACACCATCGTTGATATTGATGAAGGCAGAGTCGATCTCGAGCGCGCCCTCAAGGGGATCTGCGTGCAGCACCGCTAGAGGTGTCATCGCAAGCCAAAGAATACAGGCTCGCAGCAGCGATGCTGCACTCATCCCGAGCCGCGAGATCATGGCTGTGCTTCGCATCAAACGGCTCCCGCCGAAATCCGGCCGAGACAAGCATAATAGAAGCCGTCATGGTCTGCGCCGCTCCCCGGCAATAATTGCATGCCAACCTGCAAGGATTTGACATCCGGGGGCCTAGGTGCCCCCTCGGGCCAACCAAGATCGCGGGCCGCTGGCTCATGAGCCAAAAAATCAGCAACCACCTGCGCATTTTCCTCAGGGAGCACCGAACAGGTGACATACAGCAGACGCCCACCCGGGGCGAGTCGCTCAAAGGCATTACGCAGGATGATTTTTTGGGTGGCGGCAAAAGCCGAGATATCCGACTGTCGACGCAGCAACTTGATATCAGGATGGCGGCGAATGACGCCCGTGGCCGAGCAAGGCGCATCCAGCAAGATACGCTCGAACACCGCGCCGGCCAGCGCCTCCGGCTGCGTCATATCGACAACTTCGGTTCGCGCTGCATGACCGATACGAGCAAAGGTTTCATTGACGCGCCGCAGCCGCTGCGGGTCATTGTCCACCGCCAACAAGTCAATGTCGGGATAGCGCTGCAACAAATGTGCGCTTTTTCCGCCTGGCGCCGCACAGGCATCCAATACCCGCTGACCGGGCTCGCATGGCAAGAGCCAAGCCGCGAGTTGCGCGGCAGGATCCTGCACCGAGACAGCACCTTCTGCAAAAAGCGGTAGCCCCGAAACGGGCGCAGGATGCTCGAGCTGCAAAGCGCCGGACAACCAGCTCACCGGCTGACTTGCGCGACCCTCTTCTGCCAGTTTTCTTTGATAAGCGTCGCCATCGGTTTGTGATCCGGCCACTCGCAAGATCATCGGCGGATGGGCATTATTGGCGCGCAAGATATCCTCGAGTCGATCCCCCCACGCCGCCTGCAGCGAATCAACCAACCACGCGGGATGCGCATGACGTACCGCGATCGACTGATCAAGTCTCGCCAGCAATTCCACGCGCTCACGCACGAAGCGTCGCAACACGGCGTTGACGAAGCCACTCGCGCGACCAAGATCAAGGTCACGTGCCGCATCGACAGCCAAATGCACACTGACTTCCGCGGGACCGCGCGAATACTCGATCTGATGTGCGGCGCTGATCAACAAGGCGCGCAGCAAGGGCGGCATGCTCTCGATGGGCCTATCCACCAACTCGGCCATCGCTGGGGCCAAACGCAAATACCATCGCAAGCTGCCAAGCGCGATCGCACGAACCGCCGAAGCGTCTTCACGGCGAGCGCGAGCCGCAGCGGCCTTACCAGCAGGAGCCGTATACTCCTCGAGCGCCACATCCGCGCTGCGACCCTCATGCGCCACCGCACTCACCGCACGCGCCGCTGCAGCGAGCGTCTTTGCACCCGGTGCCAATCTTTGAGTCATCCCAATACTCCGGATACCATCATGGTGGCCGGCAAGGAATTGGCGAAGTCGCGAGCCGACATGCGGCGCTTGCCGGCACGCTGCACCTCAATGAGCCCTAGCCAGCCGTTGCCGCAGGCCACGAGCAGCATCTCCATCAAAGAATCGCCGTGGATATCCGCATACGGTATCGGACACAGCCCGAGCAACTGGCCCGGCACGGCGTGGTCTGTCTGGATGCCGGATGGTAACTGCGAGAGAGAGATTGCCCGATGAACCCGCAACTGCTCGCCGAGCAGACGGGTCTCGGCAACAGGCCAGCCGTCGAAGGCGCGGACCTTGCGCTCGATTTCTTTGGCGCTTGCCTGCCAGTCGATCAAGGCCTCGGCCTTGTCGATTTTGGCAGCATAAGTCATGCCCTGTTCCGGTTGCGGCTGCGGCTTGCCCTGGCCTATCGCTATCTGCTCGAGCACCTGCAATAAAGCGCTGGCCCCCATCGTCGATAATCTTTGCTGCAATTCGCCCGCCGTTTCGTGATCACCGATGACGGTCTCCTGCATCAACCAGACGGGACCCGTATCGAGCCCGGCATCCATCTGCATGATACTGACTCCCGTGCGGGTATCACCCGCCAACACCGCCCGTTGAATGGGTGCGGCACCGCGCCAGCGCGGTAGCAGCGAGGCGTGAATATTGAGGCAGCCATGGCGCGGCAATGCCAATACAGTTGCCGGCAATATAAGCCCATACGCCACGACGACGAGCACATCGGGCGCCCACTGCTGCAGCGGCAACCAGTCCGCCTCGGTGCGCAGCTTCGCCGGCTGCGCCAACGGAATATGGTGCTGCAGGGCGAATTCTTTGATGACGCTGGCCGCGAGCTTGCGGCCACGCCCAGCCGGCCGATCTGGCTGGGTCAATACCCCGACCAGTTCGAAGCGCGAGTGATAGAGCGCCAACAAGGGTGCCAGCGCAAACTCGGGGGTTCCGGCAAAGGCGATACGCACGGGGCAAAAGTCGTGGGTAATGAAAAGCGAACGAAATCAGCGTTCGACAGGAACAGCGACTTTCTCGCCATCCATCGCCGAGGCCCCGACCGACGTCGAGCTCGACGCAGATCCCGATGCCCGCGCCGGTCGATCACGCCGTTCTTTTTCAAGCTTGCGACGCACCCGGTCGCGTTTCAGCATCGAGAGATAATCGACAAATAGCTTGCCATCGAGGTGATCGATCTCATGCTGCAGGCAGACAGCTTCGAGCGCAGACAGCTCCCGCTCGAAGGTGATGCCATGACGGTCTTGTGCCCGTACACGTACGCGCTGCGCTCGCTCCACCTCATCAAAGAAACCGGGTACCGACAGACACCCCTCCTCCATCACACCGACCTGCTCACGATCAAGGATTTCGGGATTGATGAAGACCATGGGGGCGCTGCGATCCTGCGAAATGTCCATCACCAGAAGACGCTGGTGCACATTGACCTGCGTAGCGGCAAGACCGATACCGGGCGCGGCATACATCGTCTCGAACATGTCATCGATCAGGCGTGACAAGGCGGCATCGAACTCGGTGACGGGCGCTGCGCGGGTGCGCAAGCGCGGATCGGGATATTCCAGAATCTCAAGCAAAGCCATGGGGCGCTCCTGCAACGCAAGGTCGTTCGTGATGGGGCGCAGTATACCGGTCGCATATGCCGTCATTGGCCGGCTTATGAACACACCGCCTCGGTCGGTGGCCCTCTAATCTCGTCCCCCATGCACACCACGACCGAGCAGCCGATGCAGCCTGCACCGATCCCCGGGGAGCATAGCGTCGAACGATGCGCGCTTGCGCGCGTGCCGGGGTTGGATGCGGCGACCCTGCTGAGAAGCTTGCAGCAAGTGGGTTCTTGGACCGCACTCCTCAAACAATCCGCCCCCGAACTCAAGGCTCTCGGCTGGTCGCGCAAGGCTGCCCGGGTCTGGTCTGCCCGCGCTTCATCCAACCACGCTCGGGCCCAAGCCGAAGCCGATGCTCGCGCGCTCGAACAACACGGCGCCATCATCCTGGGCGCGGATGACCCCCGCTATCCGCCGCTCTTGCTGAATACGGCCGGCGCACCGGTCACCCTTTTCGTGCGCGGCAACCTGGACGCTCTTGTGAGCCCCCAGCTCTCGATGGTCGGCACCCGTCACCCGACCGCGCTCGGACGGCGTACCGCCGAGGATTTTGCCTATTTTTGCGCGCGCGCTGGCCTCTGCATCACGAGCGGTCTTGCCCGCGGCATCGACGCGGCAAGTCACCAGGGTGCGTTACTCGCGGGTGGGCAAACCATCGCCGTGCTCGGCACCAGTCTGGATATTCTCTACCCCGCTGAGCATGCGGACCTGGCGGAGCGCATCCTGGCTGGAGGCGGCGCCCTCGTCAGCGAGCTGCTGCCGGGCAGTCCACCGCTGGCTTGGCATTTCCCACGTCGCAACCGAATCATCAGCGGTCTCTCGCTCGGCACCTTGGTGGTGGAGGCCACCCGTCGAAGCGGATCCTTGTCGACGGCGCGTCTGGCCGGGGAGCAAGGTCGCGACGTGTTTGCCATCCCGGGATCCATCCACAACGCTCAATCCCAAGGCTGTCATCAGCTCATCCAGCAAGGCGCCGCGCTCATCGAGAACGCCGCTACACTCGTAACCAATCTCTTTAAATCTTCTTTAAATCAAGAACTTACATCATCTTTACTATCGTCGTCCACGAGCCTCAATGAGCGCTTGCAGTTGGACAACCCCGAGGAAATGCTGTTAGATGCGCTCGGCTACGAACCGACGAGCGTCGATGCGCTCATCGCGAGCACCGGCCTCTCCAGCGAATCTGTGGCGTCCCTGCTCCTCGCCCTCGAACTTGAGGGCCGCATCGAATCCGACACGAGCGGTCGCTATTTCCGGGTGATGGACCTGAGGACATGACAGACAACGGCAGCGTTCTCGACATACTTATATACGTGTTCGACCGCTACATGCTGGCGGAGCTGGAAACCGTACCTGAGCGAGAGGAACTCGCGCAGGATCTGACCGATGCCGGGTTCCCGGGCGATCAAGTCGAACGTGCCTTGGATTGGCTCGCGGATCTCGCCTGCGAGCGTGACCGACCGGATCTGGAGGCCGCGCGACCGAGTGCCATGCGGATCTTCACCGAAGAGGAACTGACCCGCCTCCCGGTGGATTGCCGCGGCTACCTTCTTGAGCTTGAGCGCTCAGGGATTCTGAGCAGTCAACAACGTGAAATCGTCATTGAGCGCCTGCTCGCCCTCGATGGCGCGGAGCTCGACGTCGATCAATTGAAGTGGGTAGTACTGATGGTGCTCTCCAGCCAGCCGGGCGAAGAACTCGCCTGCTCCCGCATGGAAGGCCTCATGTTCGACCCGGAGACCGAGCGTCCACATTGACGCTGCGCGCTCGACACCCTACCCGCGAGAAAAAATGCCGAACAATCTGGTCATCGTAGAGTCGCCCGCCAAGGCCAAGACCATCAAAAAATACCTGGGCAAGGATTTTGAAGTCCTGGCTTCTTACGGGCACGTGCGCGATCTGGTGCCCAAGGAAGGCGCCGTCGATCCATCTCGTCAATTCGCGATGAAGTACGACGTGATCGAGCGCAACGAGCGACATGTCGACGCCATCTCGCGCGCCTTGAAGAGCGCCAAGTCCCTTTATCTCGCCACCGACCCGGATCGCGAGGGCGAAGCCATTTCCTGGCATCTCAAAGAACTCCTGGAAAAGAAAGGAGCCCTGCAAGGAAAAAGCGTGCATCGCGTGGCTTTCTATGAAATCACCCGTAACGCGGTGCGGCAGGCGATCGCGGAACCGCGTGATTTGTCTCTTGACCTCGTTAACGCGCAGCAGGCGCGGCGCGCTCTCGATTACCTGGTCGGCTTCAATCTCTCGCCGCTGCTTTGGAAAAAAGTCCGCCGCGGTCTCTCAGCGGGTCGAGTACAAAGCCCGGCGCTGCGCATGATTTGCGAGCGCGAAGCCGAAATCGAAGCCTTCGTGCCACGCGAATACTGGACACTGGATGCCGAAGGCGGCCTGGATAACCAAAGATTTCCCTTGAAGCTGGTGGAATACGCCGGCAGCAAAGTCGAGCAATTCAGCTTCACTGATGCTACGCAGGCGCGCAAAGTGGAAGAAGAACTGTGCCGCGCGAGCGGTGCGGGCTTGGCAGTGCGGTCAGACGCAGAAGATAAACAGCCGGCGCCCCTCGCCCCTCCCGGCACGCTGCGCGTCATCAGCGTCGAGCGTAAACAGCGCAATCGCAATCCGGCACCGCCTTTCACCACCTCAACCCTGCAACAGGAGGCCGCGCGTAAGCTCGGATTTTCCGCGCAGCGCACCATGCGCCTCGCGCAACAGCTGTACGAGGGCGTGGATTACGGCGAAGGCGCCGTCGGTCTCATCACCTATATGCGTACCGACGCCGTGAATCTGGCGAACGAAGCCATCTTCGAGATTCGCGAAGTCATCGCCAGAAACTACGGCGCCGACTCGGTGCCGGAATCACCGAGGTACTTCAAAAACAAGTCGCGCAATGCGCAGGAAGCGCACGAGGCGATCCGCCCGACCTCCGCCGCCGTACTGCCGCAGAATCTTGAAGGGCGCATCGATCATGATCTTCAAAGATTGTATGCGCTGATCTGGAAGCGTGCGGTCGCCTGCCAGATGACTCACGCCGTATTTGATACCGTCGCCGTCGATATGCGAGCGGGCGAAGACGGTCCGTCGCGACATGTGCTGCGCGCCAATGGCTCGACGCTGGTCAAGCCGGGCTTCATCGCCGTCTACATGGAAGGGCGCGATGATGCAGCCGAAGATGACGATGATCGAATCCTGCCTGCCATGCACGAAGGCGACGCCATACAGCTTGTCAGCCTGCAAGGCAGCCAGCACTTCACAGAGCCGCCGCCGCGTTATTCCGAAGCCTCGCTCGTCAAGGCACTCGAAGAGCATGGCATCGGCCGCCCTTCAACTTATGCCTCGATCATCTCTACCCTCAAAGATCGTGAATATGTCGATATGGACGGTCGGCGCTTCATACCGACCGATATCGGCAAGATCGTCAATAATTTTTTGAGCGCCCACTTCGGTCGCTATGTGGACTATGGCTTCACCGCCGCCATGGAGGACGAGCTGGATGCCGTCTCACGCGGGGAGGAACCCTGGACCGAACCGCTGCAAAAATTCTGGCAGCCCTTCATTGACCTGATCGAACACACGGAAAAAAACGTCTCGCGGGATGAGGCCGCACAGGCCCGCGAGCTCGGCACTGATCCTCAAAGTGGTAAACCGATCTCGGTACGCATGGGTCGTTTTGGTCCCTTCGTGCAGATCGGCACCCGCGACGATGAGGACAAGCCGCGCTTTGCCGGCTTGCGCCCGGGTCAGAAGATGGACAGCATCACACTCGCCGAAGCGATGCAGCTCTTTGAACTGCCACGCAAGCTGGGTGCGTCTGCCGAAGGCGAAGCGATCGAAGCCAACATCGGCCGTTTCGGTCCTTTCGTCAAATACGGCAGCAAGTACGCTTCGCTCAAGGAAGACGACCCCTACACCATCACCCTCGAGCGCGCACTGGAAGTGGTCGCGGCAAAGAAATTGGCGGATGCCAATCGCATCATTCAGGACTTTGGTATCGACGATATCCAGGTACTCAATGGTCGTTACGGACCCTACATCACCGATAAAGCGCGCAATGCCAAGATCCCCAAAGATCGGGACCCCAAGACTCTGACTCTGGACGAGTGTCGCGAATTGCTGGCGGCGGCGCCTCAACGTCCGGGCCGGGGCCGATTCGCGCGCGGCAAGACCGCCGCCAAGTCAAAAACGAGTGCCAAGGCTAAAGGCTCGACTGACACAGCCGCCGCCGATCAACCAAAGATCAAGGCCAAAGCCAAGACAAAAGCGAAGACCAAGACCAAAACCAAGAGCAAAGCCAAGAGCAAAAGCAAAGCCAAAACCGGCCGCGGTTCATCCGCCAAAGCCAAGTCTGACGCGCCCGCGGCGTGAAGTACCGCCACGTCTTTCACGCCGGCAACTTTGCCGATTTGCACAAACACCTCGTCTGGGTCGCCTTGCTGCAGGCGATGCAGCGCAAGGACAAGGGCTTTCTCGTCATCGATACGCATGCGGGCGCCGGTGGCTACGATCTGCAAAGCCCCGAGGCCAGGCAGTCCGATGAAGCGGCGCGGGGTATCAAGGCCCTGCAGGCTGCGATGAGCGCAAGCTCCCGGGTGCCAGCCGGGTCGGACGATCACATGCATGATTTTCTTTCTGAACTTCAAAGATTGCGCAAGGCCATGGACCTGAAGTCCGGCTATCCAGGCTCACCACTCTGGACGTTGGCACTGATGCGACGGCAGGATCGGCTTGTGTGCTTTGACACCCAGCCTACCGAGCAGCGACAACTGGAAAAGCGGCTCGCGCAGCTCGATCAGACGCTCACGCCCAGGTTCAAGCGTAACGTCAAAGTGATCTGTGCAGATGGATTCGCAAGCCTCAGCGGCTGGTTGCCGCCGATCGAACGACGTGCCTTGATACTTTTTGACCCCCCCTATGAGAACAGTGACGGGGATTTTGCTGCACTAAAGGCCGCGCTTGTGAGCAGCCTCGGGCGTCTCGCCAACGCGGTCATCGCCATTTGGTACCCGATCAAAGATCGCGCCGACATCGAGCGTGCGCTCAAAACTCTGCGGTCCGCAATCGCAGGCCAGGCTCCGGGCATGAAGGACCCTCCCCTGCTGCGTAGCGAATTATGGCTGCACCCTTGCGATTCGCGGGTGGGTCTGAACGGCTCCGGCATGCTGCTCGTCAATCCGCCTTGGCAGCTGGAGGACACGCTGCGCGATTTCATGCCGCCTTTGCTCCGCGCACTCGATCGGCACGGCACAGGCGGCTGGCAGGTCTGCTGATGGGCGGGATTCTGGCACACTGCATTGCAAAAGCTCGATCACTATGACGTCTGCTGAACAACCGAGCGCACCTGCCAGCGCACCCAATCATCCATCCACACCACGTGGAGGCGCGCCCGTGCCTGCTCGCTATGGCGTGGTCGGCGATCCGATCGCCCACAGCAAGTCACCCCTCATCCATCGTGCCTTTGCGGCAGCCACCGGACAGACACTCAGCTATGAGAAATTTCATGTCACGAGCGACCAGTTTTCGCAGTTCGTGCATGATTTCTTTGAGGATGGCGGCAGTGGTCTCAATGTAACCGTGCCGCACAAGATCGCCGCGGCGGCATTAGCGCAGGAGCTGACGCCGAGGGCACAACAGGCGGGCGCCGTAAATACGCTGCTGCGCGGACCGCAAGGTCATTTAATGGGTGATAACACCGATGGCGCGGGCTTGGTGGCCGATCTCAAAAGACTCGGCGCCCCTGTGAGGGATGCGCGTATCGTCATCATCGGCGCAGGCGGCGCGGTGCGCGGCATACTCGGTCCCTTGCTCTTCGAACAGCCAGCCATGGTCTGGATCGCCAATCGCAACGCCGAGCGCGCCGCCGAATTGATCAAGGAATTTGCTACGGAAAGCGATCAGATCGTGCTGCGCTCATCGGACCTGACCATGCTCGACGAAATTGGCGCTGCCGATCTGCTGCTGCAAGCGACGCCACTGGGTCTGCACGGCCAGCTACCCGATCTTGCCGACTCACTGATTGGACCAAAGACCTTTGCCTATGACTTGGGCTATGCGGAAGGGCCAACGATCTTTGAAACCTGGGCGCTGTCTAAAGGAGCAAAACACGCGACCTCGGGCATCGGTATGCTGATCGAGCAAGCTGCCGAGGCCTTTTGGGTTTGGCGTGGCATACGCCCCGATACGGGGGCCTTGCATGCCACTCAAGGGTTACGCTCGTCGGTGGCAGTGAACAAGCCATGACGCCTCGCGTATGACCAGAAAAACGGCAATTCCATGACCACGAAAGTCAGCAAGGCGAAACCGAACCAACCCAGATCAAAGAATATAAAGGTAAATCGCTGTCCGCTGCCGTAGAAAAGAAACCCGGCCACCAAAAGCGCCGTGGCATTGGCCAGCAAATCATTGATGAGTAACTTATTCATGTCAGCGCCGGCAAAGCGAGGATAGACAAAAAAATAAGCCACGCAAAGGATGCTGGCATTGACCAGTATGACGGTCCATTCAGCTGCGAGCACGACATCCTCCTGTAACTTGGTCTTCAAAAATGGGTAATTTTCGCTGACTACACTGGGCGGCCCTTGATTTTCCGCATCTGGCGGAAAGTGTCAGGAAAAAACCACACGGAGGTTGCCCATGTCGTCACGCGTAATCAAGCGCGCAGTCGGTGCCTTCGGCATTCCGACATTCATCCCTGCAGAGCCCCGTCTTTACGGTGCACAATTGACCGTCCGCTTCTGATCGCCATTCGTTGTTGAGGGCCCAAGCATGATGGATCGACGCCAACTGATTCTTGCCGGTATGTACGGGCTCGGCGCATTGTCGGTACCCGGGGTGGCGTCGATCCTGCACGCCCGTGGCTTTACCCACGGGGTGGCCAGCGGCGAACCCGGGCCGGAGTCGGTGCTGCTCTGGACGCGATATGTCGACACGCAGAACGTCCGTCTTCGGGTCGAGATCGCCGAGGACACCGGCTTCCGCCGCCTTGCGGGCGGCGGCGAAGTGATGGCGGAAGCCGAGCGTGATCACACCGCGCGCATCACGCTCGCGGGGCTCGAACCCGGCCGCTGGTACTACTATCGATTCATTGCGCCGGACGGCACCCTGAGCCCGGTCGGCCGTACTCGGACGCTGCCGGTCGGGGCCGTCAGTCGTTTTGGCATCGGTCTCTTCAGTTGCTCCAACCTGCCGTTTGGTTGGTTCAATGCCTACGCGCACGCGTGTGAGCGCAGTGATCTCGATCTGATCGTGCACGTCGGGGATTACCTCTATGAATACCCGGTCGGTTCCTACCCCGATGCCGCCTCGGCCTTGCCGGGTCGACTGATTCAACCCAGCCACGAAATCGTCAATCTTGCTGATTATCGCTTGCGCTATGCAGCGTATCGGGCCGACCCCGACCTGCAGCGTTTGCATCAAAGTTATCCCACCATCACCCAATGGGATGACCATGAATTGACCAATGATGCCTGGGTGGACGGCGCCGAGAACCATCAGCCAGAAACCGAAGGCGACTGGTCGGTCCGCAAAGCGACCGCCATTCGCGTCTACCGCGAGTGGATGCCGGTATCGGATGACTATTGGCGCAGTTATCCCATTGGAGATCTCGCCACGCTATTCAAACTGGAAACGCGTATCACCGGCCGCAGTGCGCCGCTCGAGCTCGAAGCTGCGCTCAAGGGCCGCGATGACTTGCCACGGGCTCTCAAAGAATTCCGCGATGGGGCCTTGAACGACCCTGCGCGCACCCTGCTGGGTGAAACTCAGCAGAACTGGCTGACTGCTGCCATCAAAGATTCGGTCAAGGGTGGCCGTCGCTGGCAAATCCTCGCGCAACAGATCGTCATGGGTCAGCTCCAGCTTCCCACCGAGGTGGGCAATTGGGTTCCGGCTGACGCGCCCGAGGTGTTCCGGCGGCGGGTGCAGGCCGGTATCGCCGCCGCCCGCGCCGGTTTGCCGTTCAATTTTGATAGCTGGGGCGGTTTTCCAGTGGAACGAGAGCGCCTGCTCTCGGCAGCTCAGATGGCAGGTGCCAACGTCATCACCCTGTCGGGCGACAGTCACAATGCCTGGGCTCAAAACCTGACGGCCGATGGTCGAGCGGCAGGCGTGGAGTTTGCCACCCACTCGGTCACCTCACCCGGGTTTGAGTTCCTGACTCGCGGGATCGACCCCAAGGAAGTGGCCGGCGCGATGATGAGCACCAACGCCGGCCTCGCGTATGCCGATTCCAGCCAACGGGGCTACACCAGTGTGATGCTCGGGCCCGACGCGGCGATCGGTCAGTTCCATTTCCTGAAGACCATCCGCGAGCGTTCCACCGAGCTCGCAGCAACACGTCGCTTCCGCGTGGCTCGCGAGCAAAGAACCTTGGCGGAAATACAGAGCTGAGAAATGACAGCCGTCCGTATAATTCGGACATGGATGTCGTACTGCTCGTCACACTGATCTTTGCTGCGCTCGCCATTGTCTCGGTGGCGATTGAACTCTGGCTGTCGCAGCGCAACAGCCGCTACGTCCTCGCGCACCGCGAGCGACTGCCCGCAGAGCTCGGTGATGTCATCACCACCGAGGCTCACCACAAAGCGGCCGATTACACCTTGGTGCGCGCAAGATTCGGACGCTGGCAGACCGTGGTCGGTCTCGCCGTGTTGTTTGCCTGGACTCTGGGCGGTGGCCTGCAGACTCTCAATCTTGCGCTCGCGCCTCTTGCAGACTCGATCGGCTCGATCGGTTACCAACTCGCATTGATCTTCGGATTTTCTTTGATTGGCGGAATCTTGCAAATTCCCCTTGACTTATACGATCAATTTCGCATCGAAGAGCGTTTCGGCTTCAATCGCATGACGCCGAAACTATGGCTCTCTGATCTCATCAAAAATTTCACGATCAGTGTGCTCATCGGCCTGCCGCTGGCCGCGCTGGTGCTATGGTTGATGGGTACTGCCGGTCCCATCTGGTGGCTATGGGCCTGGGGCGCCTGGATGGTGTTCAATCTATTTTTGATGGTGGCGTATCCACTGTGGATCGCGCCGCTGTTCAACCGCTTCGAGCCACTCAAGGACGAGGCCCTGAAAAGCCGGGTTGAAAACCTGATGCAACGCTGCGGGTTCACCGCCGACGGACTATTCGTGATGGACGGCAGCACCCGCTCGGCGCAGTCGAACGCCTACTTCACGGGACTTGGCCGCAGCAAGCGTGTGGTGCTCTACGACACCTTGGTCGATAGCCTCAACCACGACGAGCTCGAGGCAGTGCTCGCTCACGAGCTCGGACACTTTCATCACCGCCACCTGATCAAGAGCTTGGTCGCCCTCTTCGCCGTAAGCTTGATCGGGTTTGCGGCGCTCGGTGCGCTTTCCCATTGGGAGCCTTTCTTCCTCGGTCTCGGCGTCAGCCCCAACGAAACCCTGCCGAATGACGCACTCGCGCTGCTGCTCTTCATGCTGGCACTGCCGGTGGTGACGCCGCTACTCACCCCGCTCTTCAGCCAACGTTCGCGACGACATGAATTCGAGGCGGATGCCTATGCACGCGAGCAATCGAACGCCGAAGCCCTGATCAGCGCCTTGCTGAAACTCACCCGCGATAACGCCATCACGCTGACACCCGAGCCTCTCTACGTGCGCTTCCACTATTCCCATCCGCCCATGATCGAGAGGATTGCCGCGCTCCGATCCGGTTGACAGCCATGCATCAATATGCATAATGCGCGCACTTTTATGCATACTGATCCCGCCCAACTCGATCGCCGCTCGGCCATCCTGCGCATCCTGCGAGGGTCGCCCGTGCGCCGACAGTCCGAGCTCGTCACGCTGCTGCGTCGCGAGGGGCATGCGGTCACGCAGTCCTCCATCAGCCGAGACTTACGTGATCTGGGCGTGTTGAAAGCCGCGGGACGGTATCTGCCTCCCTCGGACGAAGACATCCGAACCCTGGACGATTTCGGCACGCTGCGGCAGTTCGTGCGGGGCGTGGATACGGCCGGCGATCACCTGACCGTGTTGCGTACCACCATCGGCGCGGCCCAGAGCGTCGCCATCGCCCTCGACAAGGCCAGCTGGGCCGAGGTGGTCGGTACCATTTCCGGCGACGACACCATCTTCATTGCCACCCGCTCTGCTGCGGGTCAGCGCGCCGTGATGGTGCGTCTGCGCGACATCTTTCGCATCTAAGGACCTTCCATGACAGAGCCCATCCTCCTCGCCTACTCAGGCGGTCTCGATACCTCGTTCCTCGTACCCTGGCTCAAGGAGCAGTACCAGCGCCCGGTGATCACGGTCACGGTCGACACCGGCGGCATTGATGCGGCAACCGCTATCGCACTCAAAGAACGCGCGCTGGCGCTCGGTGCCAGCGAGCATCACCAGATCGATGCTCGTCGGGATTACTTTGAGCAGGTGTTGAAGTTTCTCATCATGGGCAACGTTCGCCGGGGTCAGCTCTATCCGCTTTGCGTCGGCGCCGAGCGCGTCATGCAAGCACAAACACTCGCCCGTGTTGCCGGCGAGATCGGTACCCACAGCGTGGCCCACGGCTGCACGGCAGCCGGCAATGATCAAGTGCGCTTCGAAGTCGCGCTGCGGACGCTCGCGCCCGAGCTCGACATCATCGCACCCGTGCGTGACCACCACTTCAAGCGTCAGGAAGAGGTCGATTTCCTGACCACCCGCGGTTTGCCTGTGCCCGCCCATGGTGCCGCTTACTCGATCAATCGCGGGCTGTGGGGTGTCAGTATCGGTGGCAAAGAAACCCTGACCTCCGAGGGCAGTATCCCGGACTCCGCGTGGGTGCTCTCAAAGAATGCGTTCAGTACGCCGCTGCCTGCGCGAAGAGTCAGCTTACAGTTCGCGCAAGGCGTGCCCTGCGGTCTCGATGGCAAAGCGCTTTCGCCGGTCGAAGTGATCGAAGCGCTCGAAAGCCTGGCGGGCCCCTATGGCATCGGTCGTGGCATTCACCTCGGCGATACCATCATCGGCACCAAAGGTCGTGTGGCCTTTGAAGCTCCGGCTGCCGACATTCTGCTCAACGCGCACCGCGAACTCGAAAAACTGGTGCTGAGTGCGCGTCAGCAGCGCATCAAGGAAATGCTCTCAGGTCCCTACGGTGATTGGGTGCACGAGGGGCAGCTGCTCGATCCCGTGTGCCGAGATATCGAAGCGTTGATGCTGAGCTCGCAAGCGCGTGTCAGCGGTACCGTGCACGTACTACTCAGACCCGGCTCACTGTTTATTGAGGGGGTCGAATCACCCTATTCATTGATGAGCGCCTCCAAGGGTGTGTACGGCGAAGCGACCGGCGAATGGACCGCGGCGGATGCGCTCGGCTTTTCGCGCATCGTGGGTCTGAGCGGAATATTTCATAGACGAGCGGGCGAAGCCGCCTCGCAGCAACAATCGGGCACCTCGCCGGTCCCGCAACAAGGGAAAAACGCAACATGAGAACGGTGGTTGTCGACAAGATCGCATCGGTCACGCAGGCCTGCGGGCTGGGTCAAGAGGTTCGTATTGCCACCGAGAACCTACCCTCCGAAGAAGGCATCGTGGTAGTGGTCGAGATCCTCACCAGCAAGTCGAACTACAACACGCTCGAGCTTGCCAGTGGCCGCATGGCGAAGGTCAAAAAAGGCGATATCGTGGTCGGTGCTCTCGGGCCGCGGCGCGCCCTGTTCGGCTACTCGGGCCATGTTCCCAAAACTTTGGCCGCTGGCGATGTGATTCAGATGCTCAACATCGGCGGCGTGCTCGGCGTCTGCGACTCGGTCAACCCCGACAAAGGCAAGCCCTTTGATTGTCGGGTGCTCGGCGTTGTGTTGCATTTCCCTTATCTCGGCGAGCGTATTGGCGTGCCCGCACGGGCAGGCTATCGCAAGCTCGATCTCGATGCCGCGCTCAACACTCACGGTGTACCGGTCATCGCGCTTGCAGGCACGTGCATGGAAGCCGGCAAGACAGCGGCCGCCTGTTCCATCGTCAGCCGCATGCGACATCGCGGTATGACCATTGACTGCTTCAAAGCCACAGGCGTCTCGCTGCGTCGCGATATTCTCGCCATGGAGGATGCAGGCGGTCGTCATTCAATGATTTTCACCGACCTCGGCGTCATCACCACTAACCGCCAAGTCGGCCCTGCACTGACGCGCACCATGATCAGCGAGCTGTCAGCCAAAAAACCGGATGCCATCGTGTTCGAGCTGGGCGACGGTATTCTCGGTGCCTATGGCGTTGATTCCATCCTCGAGGATGAGGCCTTACGCCGTGCATTCACTGGGGTCGTGTTGTCGGCCAATGATCCGGTGGCGGCCTGGGGCGGCGTCAAGCTTTTGCGCGAGCGTTTCCAAATCGAGCCCTGCGTGGTCACGGGCCCTGCCACCGACAATGCCGTGGGCGTGGAATTGATTCGTGAACAAATGAAGGTGCCCGCCTTCAACGCCTTGGCCGATGGCGCTGCGCTCGGCGACTGCATCATCGAAGCCATCGGTCTTGCCCAAAAGTTTCCGGCTCCTGCGAGTCATTGATGCGTATTCCGACGCTCATTCTCGGGGGTACGGGCTATGTGGCGGGCGAGCTGCTGCGCCTCATCCTCGACCACCCCCACTTCGAACTGGCAGGCATCCTGTCGGATTCGCAGCCCGGCACGCCCGTAGCGGATGCATTTACGCATCTTGCGCCGCGTCTCGGAGCTCAGGCTTTCATTGACGAGGCCGGCACGATCGCGCTGCTGAGCGCACATCCTCACACGGCCATCTTGTCTGCAGCGCCGCACGGCGTCAGTGCCGCACTCATTGATCGCTTACTCACCGCGGCGGCTCAAGCGGGTACCCGCCCACGCGTGGTCGATATCTCCGCCGATTATCGCTATCGCTCCGCAGACTCTTATGCGGCCGTGTATCAACATCCCCATGGCGCACCGGCACGAATCAACGAATTTACCTGCGCTGTGCCGGAGCACCTGGCGCAGCTCGCCACACCGCATGTAGCCCACCCTGGTTGTTTTGCCACAGCGACACTGCTTGCGAGCGTGCCGCTGCTTGCACTGGGGCTGTGCGAGCCGGCGTTGTTTGTCAGCGGCATCACGGGAAGCACAGGCTCCGGACGCAAGCCCGTGGCGGGTACGCATCACCCGCAGCGACACAGCGATCTTTACAGCTACAACCCGCTCGCGCATCGCCACATCCCCGAAATCACCGAGTGCGCCGCCGCAGCCAGCGGTGTTCAGGCGGATTTCGCCTTCGTACCTCACTCTGGTCCCTTTGCGCGTGGCATCCATGTCACGGTGCAGGCCAAGATCAAAGAAAAAAGCCCGTCTCTCGACGGACCGGCACTGCAGGCGGCGATCCGCGAGTTTTATGGCTCATCACCCTTTGTCTCGGTCATGGACTCACCGCCGCACATCAAGGATGTCGTCGCCAGCAATCACGCCAGATTGTCGGCCGCGGCCAACGGTCGCACGGTAGCGGTGATGTGTGTCATCGACAATCTCACCAAAGGTGCGGCCGGTGGTGCCGTGCAATGGCTGAATCGGCTTTACGACTTGCCGCAAACCACGGGTCTCATGGCCAGCGCCCCCGGCTGGACGTGAGCCGCTTTTCGCTCAACAGGTTCTCTCCATGCATTCGCTGATCAAAGAAAGTCCCCACGATTATCTGGCGCCCGTTTTCGCCCAATACCCGATCGAAGTGGTGGAAGCCGAAGGCGTCTGGCTGCATACCCGTGACGGTCGTCGGATTCTCGATCTCTACGGCGGGCATGCTGTGGCAGCGCTTGGCTACAAGCACGCCGGATGGACTCGCGCCTTGACCGAGCAGGCGCTTGCCTGTTCCTTCCAGAGCAATGCCGTACCGATGGATGTACGCGCGCGGGCGGCGAGCAAGCTCGCCCGCTTCGCCGGCGGACACTTCGATAGCGTGTTTTTCGTCAACTCCGGTGCCGAGGCCAATGAAAACGCCTTGAGGATGGCGTTCAAGATGACGCGCCGGCGCAATGTAGTCGCCGTCGAAGGCGCCTTCCACGGCCGCACCGCCGCAGCGGGCGCCGTGACTTGGGGCGCTGACAAAAAATGGTATGAATTCCCGCAAACCCCGTTCGAAGTTCGATTCATTCCCCGACGTGACCTTGCTGCCATCGCGGCACAGGTTGACGAAGAGACGGCTGCTGTTATCGTCGAGCCGGTGCAGGGTGTGGGCGGTGCCTTCGACATGGGCGCCGAATTTCTCGCCGCGCTACGCGCGCGCTGCGACACTGTGGGCGCGCAACTGATCTTTGATGAAGTGCAGATCGGTGTAGGACGCAGCGGCTACCCCTTTGCCGCCAATCTCTATGGCGTGATGCCCGACATGATCACCACCGCCAAAGCCTTGGGCAACGGTTTCCCCTGCGGCGCGCTGCTGATGGCACCCGCCGTAACGGCCGCCATCAAACTCGAAGGGCTCGGCACCACCTTTGGCGGCGGCCCGATGGCCTGTGCGGCCATTGAAGCGGTGATCGATGCCATCGAGAGCGAAGACCTCATGGCGAATGTACGCCGCGTGTCGGCTCTGCTGCGTGACTGCTCGGTCGGTCCGGTTGTGGGCCATCAGGGCGCCGGCTTCCTGCACGGATTACGCGTCGATCAGCCTGCCAAAGAAATCCAGGCGGCGCTGCTGAAGCGCAACATTCTGGCCGGTACCAGTGCTGATCCGCATATCGTCCGCCTTCTGCCGCCTTACGTGCTGCAGGAAGCCCACGTGGATCTGCTGCAAGAGGCCCTGAAAGACCTATGAAACGCTTTCTCGACCTTGCCGATTTCAGTCGGGAGGAAATTTGCGATCTGATCGCACTCGCCCAACGGCTGGAGCAACACCCGGAGCCGGCTGCGCTGGCCGGGAAAATTCTGGGACTAGTGTTCTTCAATCCCTCGCTGCGCACGCTCGCCTCCTTTCAGGTGGGCATGCAACGTTTGGGTGGCAGCTCTTTCGTAATCACCCCGGGTCAGGGTACTTGGCAACTGGAGACCCGGTTGGGTGCGATCATGGATGGCGCAGCCGCCGAGCATGTACGCGAAGGTCTACCCGTGCTCGCATCTTATGCGGATGCGCTGGGCATCCGCGCCTTTGCCGAAGGCAAAAATCTCGCTGAGGATGTCGGCGAAGCGCGCTTTGCCGCCATGGCAGAGGTGATCGACAAGCCGCTCATCAACATGGAATCGGCGGTCAATCACCCCTGTCAGGCGCTGGCCGACTGGAAAACTCTCGAGGAACTCGCCGTGCCGACTCACGGCAAGTTCGTTTTGAGCTGGGCGTATCATCCGCGAGTCACGCCGCTTGCGGTACCGGCGGCGGTGCTGCACATGGCCGCCCAGCGCGGCATGGAAGTGGTTGTTGCACGGCCCGAGGGCTTTGCGCTCCCCAAAGAAATCATGGCCAAGGCCCATGCGGCGGCAGCCACCTCCGGCGGTAGCGTCACGGAAACCAGCGATCGCGCCTCAGCCCTGCAAGGGACCCATGTGCTCTATGCCAAAGAATGGGGCTGCACCAGCCACTACGGCGATATCGATGCTGATGCCAAGCTGCGCGCCAGTCTCAAGGACTGGCAGGTGAACGAAGACTGGTTCAAGCAGAGCGCCGTTGATTGCAAATTCATGCATTGTTTACCGGTGCGTCGCAACGTGGCGGTAGCCGATCACGTACTCGACGGTCCTCGCAGCGTGGTGCTGCAGCAGGCCCACAATCGTCTGCCGGCACAGATGGCGGTATTGCACCGACTGCTTGCAAATCCGCCCCGGTATCAATGAATTCACAGGAGTAGATCATGATCATGCATCGAGCCGACCCCACTGCCGTCATTCGCGCCCTGCGTAGCGCCGCGCCCTACATTCGGCTCTACAAAGGCAAGACCTTCATCGTCAAGGCAGGCGGCGGAGTGTTCGGCGACCCCGTTGCAACTCGCGCCCTGGTCGAGCAAATCGCCATCCTGCATTCTTTGGGCATACGCGTGGTGTTCGTGCACGGCGGCGGTCCACAGCTGACCGAAGTCACCGAAAAACTCGGTGTGCCGACGCAGATGATCGAGGGCCGTCGCGTGACCGATGAGCGCTCCATTGATGCAACCGCCATGGTATTGAGCGGACTCATCAACACCCGTATTCTGGCCGTATGCCGCGAACTGCATGTTCCGGCTATCGGTATCAGTGGCGTCGATGCCGGGCTCATTCAGGCTCACAAACGCGCGCCGGTCAAACTGCAGAGTAGCGATGAAACGGTCGACTACGGCTTCGTCGGCGATATCGATTACATTGACACCGATGTGGTACGTAAACTACTCGATAACGGCTTGATGCCGGTCATCTCGCCGCTCTCGAGCGACATGTCGGGCACCTTGCTCAACATCAATGCCGATACCGTGGCGGCTTCTTTAGGTGCAGCGCTGGGCGCCGAAAAATTACTGCTCTGCACCGGCGCGCCGGGCATCCTTGAGCGACTCGAAGATCCGGGCTCGGTCATCTCCTACACCGATCTCGCCGGTCTTGATCAACTGCGCCGTCAAGGCAGTCTCGCCGATGGCATGTTGCCCAAAGCCAAGGCCATCGAGACCGCCATCAAAGGTGGGGTCAAGCGGGTACACGTGATCTCGTATAAAAGTGCCGACGCCATTCTTGCCGAGGTCTTCACCAATGAAGGCACGGGCACACTGGTGGTGGCCGATATCGGTAAACTCGAACCTGCCGAACTCGCGGCGGGAGTGCAGGGCTGACACATGACGCGGCTGTGGGACAAGGGTGCGCCGCTCGACGAGCGTGTACTCAAATATACCGCGGGGGAAGATCATGCCCTCGATGAGCGCCTTGTGGCCTACGATGCCCGCGCCTCGATCGCCCATGCGCAAATGCTGCACCAACAGCACTTGTTGAGCGCCGAAGATTGCGAAGCGATTGAAACCGGGCTCGAAGCACTGGCAGCGGCCCATGCCCAAGGCGAATGGCAGATCGAACTCGCCGACGAGGACGGGCAAACCGCCCTCGAAAAACGACTCACCGCTCGGATCGGTGCCGCAGGTGGCCGAGTGCATCTTGGTCGCTCACGCAATGACCAGGTGCTGACCGCATTGCGACTGTACTTGCGCGATGCCTGCGAACAAGTGGCCACGGGCGCCGAAGCAGTGGCCGATGCACTCGATCGACTGGCCGCACGTCAGGGTGGCATCGTGCTGCCGGGCTACACCCATATGCAGCAAGCCATGCCGAGTTCGGTAGCGTTGTGGAGCGGCGGCTTCGCCGCCGAATTACGCGATGATGCGGCAGGCGTACGCGCAGTACGACGTCGACTCACCAAAAGTCCGCTCGGCTCGGCAGCCGGCTACGGCACACCCGGCCTGCCGCTCGATCGCGAAGCCACCTGCGCTGCGCTCGATTTTGCCGAAGTGCAGACACCCGTGACCGCCGTGCAACTCTCGCGCGGCAAAGCCGAATCCCAATTGTTATTCGAGATTTCTTTGTTGATGCAGGATCTCGGCCGTTTTGCGACCGATGTTTGCTTGTTTTACACGCAGGAATTCGCGTTTCTCGAGCTGCCGGATGAATTCACCACGGGCTCCTCGATCATGCCGCAAAAGCGCAATCCCGATGTCTTCGAATTGCTGCGGGGTCGCAGCGCTACTGCGCAGGCCTGCCTGCTCGAAGCCCTCTCCATCGTCGCCAAGCTACCTTCAGGCTATCAGCGCGATCTGCAACTGTTGAAAGCACCGCTCTTTCGCGGCATCGATCTCGCTTTGGCCAGCACCGCGCTGCTGCCAGCGGCCATCGATGCCATGTCATTCAAGCCCGAGTCGATTCAACTCGACCCGGGAATCCATGCCGCTGAAGCCGCCAATGAATTGGTGGTGAAAGAGGGCATCCCCTTTCGCGAGGCCTATCGGCGCATCGGTGCACAATTGAAGCAGGTGACACTGCCCGGAGACGACACATGAATCGCCTGATCGTCCCCTGGCGTCGGGGTTTGACGCTCGAGATGGCCAACCAGCTCTCGAAGGGCACCATGGTCGAAACCCTGGGTATCGTCATCACCGAGTTCGGCAGTGATTTCCTGCGCGGCGAGATGACCGTGAGCGAACGCAGCTGTCAACCGATGGGCATCCTGCATGGCGGAGCCTCGGTGGCCTTCGCCGAAACCCTATCCAGCGTCGCTGCCACCGCCGCTGTCAAAGAAAATGAGTTTGCGCTAGGCCAGGAGATCAACGCCAACCACCTGCGCCCGGTACCCAAAGGCGAAAAAATCTTTGGTGAAACGTATGCCGTGCATCTCGGCAGTCGCAGTCATGTATGGTGCATCGACATCCGTAATGCCGCCGGAGATGCCGTCTGTATTTCGCGCATCACCATGGCAGTGGTTCCGCGCAAATGAGCCCCTCACCCATGACCCCGGATCCACTCGGCAATGGCCAGCACGAGAGCGGCCCGCACCACGGCGACCAGCGCAATAGCTACTCGAACGGAAGCTTTGATCCCGCCTTGGTCAGCTACACCCATATCGTGTACGCGCTGCACGCTCTCTCGGTGCTGATCGGGGTAACGGGCGCTGCCACGATCGTCGGCAGTTTTATCTTTGGCGTGCCGTCCATCATCGCCGTGATTATGAATTATGTGCGTCGACGAGACGCACAAGGTACCTGGCTCGAATCGCATTTTCGTTGGCAAATCCGCACCTTCTGGTTTGCCCTGCTGTGGAGCGTGCTGGTCTTGATCATCTCCGCGCCGCTCATGCTGATCGTGGTTGGCTTTGCCACGGCTTGGCTCGGCATGCTCATCATCGGTATCTGGGTCCTTTACCGGGTAGTACGCGGCTGGCTCACGTTGCGCGATGGCCGGAGTCTCGCTCGATGAGGCGCGACACCCGATACCTCCTCGGCTGCTTGGCGCTGCTGCTCGCCGGCTGCGGCCAAACTGGCCCGCTGTACCTGCCCGACACCGAAAACAACGTCGAGATCTCGGAAGCCGCGTCCACCGCCCAACCATAACTGCGCAACCCGCCCAACGATCCCATCATCGACGGTCATTGCGGTTTTCCGCAGCATCGCAATTCGCGCGCCACCACTATGCTGTAACGCATGCAGACGCCTGCTTTGGCCTGTTCATGTGTGTCGCCTCTTGGCGCGCCCCCCCGCTCCCGGGCGCCACATCGCGCCGGGTCGGGCAGAGCATGGCCACAACATCAGCGTCGGCAACGATCCCGAGCCCTCACCCTGCTGGTGGTGATGTGCGCCTTGGTCGCACAAATGTCTTGGGGCTGCCATGCGCCCGGCCCCTCGCCTCAACAGGACGTGTCCAGCGAAACCGCGATCGCAGTACTGATCGCGAGCGCCTTCTGCGGCACGAGTCGATCCCCCGCGGAAGCCGCAACCTTGGAGGGCGAGCCAGGCTCACACACCCTACCGGGCAGCCTCTGCCTGCACTGCACGACCTCCACTGAAACGTCACCCGGCTTGGCCACCGGCCCGCTGATCGCCATCGATGCCGGCGAACGCGCGACTCTGCGGCGAACATGGCGCACAGAGAATGCCACCGCCTGGCACACACCTCCGGCACGCGCCCCGCCTCCTCCGGTTCTGCGCAGGAATTCTGCGCGCATGACCCACCCGTTTTGTTTTCAAAGCGTATAATTCGCCATCTGGAGATTGGCTCCAGAGTCAAAAGGAACTGAACTCATGACCAGCAAGCTGACCCGTCGCCAAATGATCGGCGCCACCGTAATTGGTCTGCCAGCCATCCCCGTGGTTGTCGAATCGGCGTTTGCCCAGAGCCTGCCGGTGCTCAGCCCCACCGAGCCAGCAGCCAAGGCTCTCGGCTACATCGAAAATGCCACCAAGGTTGATACCAAGGCCAACCCCAACTACAAACCCGGCCAGATCTGCGGCAACTGCCTGCAGTGGGCTGAAAAAGACCGCAAAGCCGCCACCGGCAAGTGCAACCTGTTCCCGGGCAAGCTCGTCAAGAACCCGGGCTGGTGCAAAGTCTGGGTCAAGGCGCCAGGAACCTGATGTCACGCAGCCCCCGGGCAGTCGCGAACTACGCGCTGCCCGGCGCGCTGCCCTGCGCGTTATTGCTCGCGGGCCTGCTTGCCCTCACCGGCTGCGCCCCTGCCACCCCTCCCGCCCCTTTCAACGCCACCGAAGTTGAAGGCATCGACTACGGCCTGAGCGTCAGCATCCCGGATACCACGGGACAAGCCCGCCAGCTCAAAGAATTCAACGGGCGCGTGGCGCTGGTGTTCTTTGGTTTTGTCAGCTGCCCTGATGTCTGCCCGACCACCTTGTTCCGTTTGCGCGAAGTGCGCGACGCGCTGGGTGAAGACGCCGAATCCTTGCAGGTCATCCTCGTTACGGTCGATCCGGAACGCGATACTGCGGATCGCCTGCAGGCTTACGTCCAAAATTTTGATCCCTCGTTTCTTGGCCTTCGTCCCGAGCCTGACGATCTGCCGCAGATCATCGAAGAATTCCGCGCCATCGCCGTCAAGGTGCCGACCGCAGATGGCAGCTACACGGTGGATCATTCCGCCACGCTCTATATCTATGACCGGCAAAGCCGCCTTCGCCTGATTGCGCAGCCAACGCTGGAGGTGTCCGCCTTGGCGGCCGATATCCAGCGTCTGATCCTCGAAGACGGCTGATTGCCTACACGGCTCTGGCGCCATGCACGATTTGATCCTGATCGACGGCTCGTCCTACCTGTATCGGGCATTCCATGCCCTACCCCCATTCACCACCTCGCGGGGCGAGCCTACCGGTGCCGTGCTCGGTGTCACGAACATGCTGCTTAAGTTTTTGCGCGAATACCCCGCCAAACACACGGTGGTGGTATTCGATGCGCCGGGCAAGACTTTCCGCGATGAGTTGTTCGCCGAGTACAAATCGCATCGTCCTCCCATGCCGGATGAACTGCGCAGCCAGATCACGCCACTGCTTGAAATCGTCCGCGCAATGGGCCTGCCCCTGCTACGCATCGAGGGAGTCGAGGCCGATGACGTCATCGGCACACTCGCCATGCAAGCGGTCGCTCGCGGCGAACAAGTCCTGATCTCCACTGGCGACAAAGATATGTGCCAACTGGTCAGCGACCAAGTTCGCCTGATCAACACCATGTCTGGCAGCCAGTATGATCGTGCGGCTGTCAAAGAAAAATTCGACGTCTGGCCAGAGCAAATCATCGACTATCTCGCGCTGGTGGGTGACACCGCCGATAACATCCCGGGCATCCCCAAAGTCGGGCCGAAAACCGCTGCCAAATGGCTGAACGCCTACGGCAATATCGATACGCTGGTCGCCAACGCGGCGGAGATTCCGGGCAAAGTAGGTGAAAACCTGCGTGAGGGCCTCGACACACTCGCACTGTCACGTCAGCTTGCGACCATACGCTGCGATCTCGATCTCACGGAATCCGTGACGGATCTGGCAGCGAAACCAGCGGACACGGCTACACTCAAAGAATGGTACGAAAGACTCGAATTCCGCGCGCTGCTGCGCGGGCTGCAGGATCCTTCGAGCCTGGAGAAGCGCGAAGACAATGACGGCCCACAACAATCGCAACCACCGACACAGGGCCTGTTTGCCACCACCGAGATTCTGAGCGCACCGAGACGCTACTCGGTCATCCTCGACCAAGATCTCTTTGATCAATGGCTGGCGAGTCTGCGCGAGGCGCCGCTATTTGCCTTTGACACCGAAACCACGAGCCTCGACTACATGCAGGCGCAAATCGTGGGTCTGTCTTTCTGCATCGAGCCTGGAGAAGCGGCTTATTTGCCGCTGGCGCATCACTATGTCGGCGCGCCAAAACAACTGGATCGAGCGCAGGTCCTCGCCACACTCAAGCCGTTGCTCGAGAGCGATGCTTACGCCAAGGTGGGTCACCATCTCAAATATGACGCGCACGTGCTCGCTAACCATGGCATCACGCTACGTGGCATGCGCTTTGACACCATGCTCGAATCCTATGTCTGGAACAGTGTTGCAACCCGGCACGACATGGATTCCGTCTCCGAGCGCTATCTGGGCATCAAGCCGATTGCCTATGTCGACGTCGCGGGCAAAGGCGCCAAACAAATTAATTTCTCTGAAGTGGATCTCGATCGGGCGGCCGAGTACGCAGCCGAGGATGCTGACATCACGCTACGTCTGCACCGAACGCTGTGGCCCGCCATTGAGCGCGAGTCTTTGCTGCAGACGCTCTACCGGAATTTCGAGCAGCCGTTGGTTCCGGTGCTGCTCGGCATGGAGCGCCATGGTGTACTCATCGATAAAGAAATGCTGCTGGCGCAAAGTGCACAGCTAGCCATTCGCGCACGCGAGCTCGAGGCAGCGGCACATCAGGCTGCCGGTGGTGAATTCAACCTCGACTCACCCAAACAGCTGCAGGCGATTTTGTTTGAACGCATGGGTATTCCCGTGTTGCGCAAGACACCGAAGGGTCAACCCTCGACGGCCGAAGACGTGCTCGAAGAGCTGGCGGAAACCCATGAGCTGCCACGCTTGATCCTTGATTACCGCAGCATCGCCAAGTTACGCAGCACCTACACGGAAAAACTGCCGAGCCAGATCAATCCAGTCACCGGGAGGGTGCATACCTCCTATCATCAGGCCGTCGCGCAAACCGGCAGACTTTCGTCCACCGATCCGAATCTGCAAAATATTCCGATTCGTACTCCTGAAGGGCGGCGCATCCGTCAGGCCTTCATCGCGCCGCCCGGCCATCGCTTGCTCGCGGCCGATTATTCGCAGATCGAGTTGCGGATCATGGCGCACCTCTCCGGCGACCGCGGCTTGTGCGATGCATTTGCCCAGGATCGGGACGTGCATCAGGCGACGGCGGCCGAGGTCTTTGACACACCCATCGATCAGGTGACGGCCGACCAGCGCCGCTCGGCCAAGGCGATCAATTTCGGCCTGATCTACGGCATGTCGGCCTTTGGTCTTGCCCGCCAGCTCGGCATCGATCGCAGCGCAGCCCAACGCTATGTCGAGTTGTATTTTGCACGCTATCCCGGCGTCAAAGATTACATGGATAGAACACGTCGACTCGCCAAAGAAAACGGTTTCGTGGAGACCGTTTTCGGCAGACGGCTGTACTTGCCCGACATCAACTCGCGCAACCGAGCCTTGCAGCAATACGCCGAACGTAGCGCCATCAACGCGCCGATGCAGGGGACGGCTGCCGATCTCATCAAACTCGCCATGATCGCGGTGGATGAGTGGTGCCGGACAGAGAGCGGACAATCCGCGAAATTAATCATGCAGGTGCACGACGAACTCGTGCTCGAGGTGACCGAAGAGGCGGTGGATCGCGTGCGCGAGGCCGTGCGGCAACGCATGGTTGAGGCAGCCGGAACGGCACTTTCCGTGCCGCTCAAGGTCGATGTCGGTGTAGGCCAGAATTGGGATGAAGCCCACTAAAACTGTTGCTCTTTCGCAACGGGTTGCGCGGTAACAAATTGATTTCCAAGGAAATCAATTTCACGATGAGCGGGAACTTCCGGCACTGCCTCGGGTCTGATGGCTTGAACGCACAGCGTTCCCCGCTTCTCCCTCCCTGAGCGGGCCCCGGCTTTTAAGACCTGTGCCGGGTTATGTCTGCCCCCGACGCCTCGAGCGAGGCCTCGGGGGTTTTTTTTGCGGGGGTATCGGCTTGCCACAAAGCCTGCAGTTTGGCTTGAGCGTCGCTGACGCCCAAACGCGCATGCGCGGAAAAGACTTGCACAGTCGCGCGACCCGCGAGCTGAAGCCTTGCGGCTTTCAAGGCAGAGGCCCGCTCCGCTTGATTCAGTTTGTCGGCCTTGGACAGCAATACATGAATCTGCCGCCGACCGGGGTCAGCCCAGGTTATAAGCTCGTCATCCTCGCTACGGAATCCCCGTCGCGAATCAACGATCAGCACGAGCCCAGTCAGGCTCTCGCGCTCCCGCAGGGCAGCCACCAGTGGCAACCAGCTGCGTCGCTCATCCGGGCGCACGGCGGCATAACCATACCCAGGCAGATCCACAATCCGCCGTCCGGCCCCGACCTCAAAGTAGTTCAAGAGTCGTGTCCGACCGGGTGTCTTGCTGGTGCGAGCCAAGCCTTTGCGCTCGAGAATGGCGTTGATTGCGCTCGATTTACCGGCATTCGAGCGACCGGCAAACGCCACCTCGACCCCGTCACTATCCGGCGGGAACTGGCTGACCGCTGCCACGCTGAGCAAAAAATCGACTTGAGGGAAAACAGACATGGGGAGCGCGGCGAAGTGCAGGGACCTTAGTGTAAACTCTTGCGTCGGATAGTTTCTTGCGTCAGATCGTCGATCGTTCGGAGCCTGCAGTGATGTTGATCCAACCCCGCGCCCTGTTTGGTTTGTTGGCCCTCGTCGCCCTCTCGATCCCTGTGGCCTCGGCCCGGGGCAATGTCGAAGCCGGTGCCACTCAAGCTAATGCCCTGTGCATCGCCTGTCATGGCGTCAATGGCAATAGCGTGGTTGCCGAGTGGCCGAGCCTCGCCGGTCAAAACGCCAACTACACGGCCGAACAGTTGCGATTGTTTCGGGCAGGTCACCGCAACAACATGGTGATGTATCCGCTTGCCCTCGGTTTGACGGACGAAGCGATTGAAGACGTGGCCGCCTACTATGCCGCGCAAACACCGACCGGCCTCGAAGCCGACCCGGCCACCGTCGAGGCAGGCGAAATTCTGTATCGCGGGGGCGATCGCGAGCGCGGCATTCCCTCGTGTGCGTCCTGTCACGGCCCTTCGGGTCTCGGCAATCCCGCCTCGGGCTACCCGGCCCTGCGCGCCCAGCATGCGGCCTACACCGTCAAGGCGTTGCAGGATTACGCCAGCGACCAACGCTACGTGAACGTGACCACCGGGGAACCAACCCGCTCACGCAACGGTCACATGATGAGTGTGATCGCCAAACGACTGACCGCCGAAGAGAAGGTCGCCTTGGCGAGCTACATTCAAGGATTGCGTTGATCAAAAAGCTTGAGCTGAATACCGATTAAGCCCATGAACCAGCGTCGCTCACTGATTTCTTTGCTCGCACTTGGCCCCGCGGCACTGGCTCTCGTGCTCGGTGGCCTGTCACCGTCGGCGCAAGCCCAATCGCCGATCCCCGCCAAATGGCAGTCCGGCAAACATTATCGGGTGCTCTCACCCACCGTCGCCACCACCGTTGCGCCAGGCAAGATCGAGGTAGTCGAGATATTTTGGTATGGCTGTGGCGCGTGTTTCGTGCTCGACCCCTACCTGGAATCCTGGAAAAAGAACGGCAAGCCAGCCAACGTCGAATTCGTACGCGTACCGGTTACCTGGAACGCGGCGGCAAAATTGCATGCTCGCCTCTACTACACGCTGCAGGCCCTCAAGCAGGATGAGCGTTTGCACACCAAAGTGTTCGACACCATCCATCGCGGTGGCAACGGACTGCTCGGGCGGGATGAAGCCTCCACCCTGCCCGTCATGCTCAAGTGGGCCGAAGAAAACGGCATAGAGCGCAAGGCTTTCACCGACGCGTGGAATTCCATGTGGGTCAACACGCGTCTGCGTCAGGCCGATGAAATCGTGCGCCGCTATCGCGCCGAAGGCACCCCCTTCATGGCCATCAATGGGCGCTACAGCACGGACGTCGGCAGCGCCGGTGGCATCCCGCAAATGCTGGAGCTCATCAACGCTTTGGCCAATAGCGAGCGAGCGCGCTGATCTTGCGCCAGCGGGGCGTAAGCTCCCCGCATGCTCGAATTTTTCGGTCTCGATTCGCGTGGTTTGCAACCTCGGTCGCCACCATCGGGTGCTGCAGGCCTCAAGGAAATCCTGTGGATTGATGCGCTCGGACCTTCGGCGGAAGAGTCCGAGTGGGTGCAGCAGACCTTGGGCCTGCAACTACCGAGCCGCGAGCAAATGCGGGAGATCGAAACCTCCAATCGGCTGCGGGAGGAAGACGGCATCCTCCATCTCACCGCCACCGTGTTGATGGATAGCGGCCGCGACAGCCCCGCCAACCACCCTGTCGCCTTCATCCTCAGCGAGCATCAACTCATCAGCAATCGACATGTCGATTCGCTCGGCTTTCAAAGATATCGCAAATTCGCTGCCAGCCATGGCCGGCAATGCCGAGACTCGGGTGCCATACTTGCCGGGCTGCTCGAAGCCTTTGTCAACAGTATCGCCGATACGCTGGAGCGCACCAGCGACGAAATGGATCGGCTATCTGCGGAAATTTTTGCAGCACCCAATCATCCGGGGGCCGCGCGCGTGCGGGACTATCGACCCGTACTGGAAAAAGTGGGGCATCTCGGCGATCTCAACTCCAAAGCACGAGAAAGCCTCGCGAGTCTTTCTCGACTGCTCATCTTCGTCCAACAAATCCGCCCCTCCCATGTCGACGAGCACAGCTGGGCGAGGTTGCGGGTGATTGCCCGAGACTTGCATGAGATGGGCGATCATGCGGTATTTCTGGCAAGTAAAGTACAGTTCACGCTGGATGCCACGCTTGGCATGATGACCATCGAGCAAAACAACACGCTGAAAATTTTCTCGGTGGTCACGGTGCTGCTGCTGCCGCCTTCGGTCATCGCCGCATTTTTTGGCATGAACTTCCGCTATCTGCCCGGGATTGAGCATCCGTTGGGGTTTGCCGTGGTCGCGCTGGTCATGACGCTGTCGGCCATCCTGCCATTCGCCATTTTCCGTCGTCGCGGTTGGCTTTGACATTCGGCTGACGACGCGAAAAAATCAGCTGCATGCGCAGCAGTGTACGCTCCATTTCATTGATAGGCCTCGGGGCCGTCTTGACGCTCGCGGCCTGCGGTGGCGGGGGCAGCGGTAACGCGCCCTCGCCATCAGCGAACAACCCGGCGCCTCCTGCGGCCAGCCCTCAGGGCTGCTCGGCCAATGATCGCAAGCAATGGGCCATCGACACTCTGCGCGAATGGTATCTCTATCCCGAAACCTTGCCGGCCAGCATTGATCCTACCCGCTATGCCACCGTGGACGAGCTCATTGACGCCATGACCGCCTCTGCGAGGGCCCAAAACCGCGATCGCTTCTTCACTTATCTCACCTCCATTCAGGAAGAGAATGCCTTCCTGTCATCAGGCGAATCGGCGGGCTTTGGCGTTCGACTCGGTTTTGACTCGGCGGCACGCCGCGTGTTTTTCATTGAGGTCTTTGAGGACTCGCCGGCTTTCAGCGCCGAGCTTGCTCGTGGTCAAGAGCTGCTCGCCATCGGTGAAGTGGGCGGCAGCTTGCGCTCTGTCAGTGACATCATGGCCGTCGAGGGCGCGCGCGGAGTGTCCGAGGCCTTGGGGCCGAGCACCAGCGGCACCCAACGAGTGCTCCGTATCGGCACCGCCAGTGGCACCCGGGAGCTCACGCTTGAGAAGCGGGTCTATGCCTTGTTGCCGGTGTCGCCCGATTACGGTAGCCGAATCCTCGAAGTCGACGGCAAGCGGGTCGGCTATTTCAACCTGCGCACCTTCATCGATTCGGCAGACGATCGTATGCGAGCGGCATTCGACGGTTTTCGTGCAGCCGGAATCAATGAATTCGTCATTGATTTCCGCTACAACGGCGGCGGTCTTGTTCGTACGGCCGAGCTGTTGGGTGATCTACTTGGCGGCAATCGACAGTCGGGGCATATCTTTGGACAACTTGTCCATCGACCTGAAAAGTCATCGCGCAATAGCATCAAATATTTCAGACCCCCCGCACAGGCGGTTTCGCCGATCAAGCTGGCATTCATCACGACCGGCGCGAGCGCCTCGGCGAGTGAGCTCGTGATCAACGGCTTCCTGCCCTATTTCGAAGCGGAGCTTGGTCTCATTGGCGCCAATACTTTTGGCAAACCAGTAGGGCAGGTTGCCATCGACAAGAGCGCGTGTGATGACCGACTGCGTGTGGTCGCCTTCACCACCAAGAACGCCAATAATTCGGACGCGTACTTTGATGGTCTGGCGGGCACGGTCCGCGCAAGCTGTCGCGCGGGCGATGATCTCTCGAGACCTCTCGGGGATCCGCAAGAGGCATCGATCCGTCAGGCGCTCGACTTCCTGGCCGGCAAGGCTTGCGAACCTATCGCTGTCACCACTGCTGGGCGGGCACAGCCACTGGCGGCGAGCCCCGGCTCTGCGCGCTCCACCGACAGGCTTGCGCCCTGGCTCGAACCCTTGGCGCCCATCCACCCCACCCCGGCGCAACGGGAGACCCCGGGGCTGCATTGATCCTTGGCAGAGCTATACTGTGCGCCGCGATGCGCCCGTAGCTCAGCTGGATAGAGTACTGCCCTCCGAAGGCAGGGGTCACAAGTTCGAATCTTGTCGGGCGCGCCAATCCTCACAACACCTGTCAACGCCCTCGGATTCAAGATTTTTAGTGCCCTAAAGAGCACCAGGTATTGCTATTTATGTGCTATATAGCTCACCTTAATAAAAATTTTGGTGGCTTATGAACAACCAAGCTCTTGCTGAAACCTTAGCTCGAAGGCATCTAGACAAGATCTTCAGCGACGCACGGCTGGACAATATCCGGCAACGGCCCTCCAAAGGCTGGATTCGCGCAATCCGCGACGCACTCGGGCTGACCGCGAGGCAGCTCGCAACCCGTCTGGGCAAAACGCACTCCACCCTTGTCCGGCTGGAGCAAAGCGAAATCGCCGATTCAATCTCTCTCAGTACACTCCGGGCCGCCGCTGAAGCGATGGAATGCACCCTAGTCTACGCTATTGTTCCCAATCGACCCTTGGGCGAAATGGTTCGCCATCGCGCCACCCTCATCGCAGATCAGCAGCTTGCGCGCATGCACCATACGATGCAGCTTGAAGATCAGGCCCTGCGTGGCGCTGCCCTCGCCGACGAGAGAGCAAGGCTGATCGAGGCTGTGATTGCTCGGGGTGGTAGTCGCCTTTGGGAAGAGCCGTGAGCGAAGCGCTATTCAGCTTCGATGACGACGCGGCAACGCCATTGACACCCGATGAGCGAGCGCAGCTGATTCCCACCTACATCACCCAACGGGCACAGTTGAATGAGGTTGAGCATCTCAATATTACCGCGGCCGATTTGTGGGCGTTCCGGCGCAAACGCGATGTCTTGAACCAAGACTTTCTGCTCAAACTTTATAAGCGCATGTTTGGCCAAGTCTGGAAGTGGGCGGGCGCGTTTCGGACAACTGAGCGCAACATTGGCGTCGAGCCGTACAGAATCGGTGTTGAACTGCACAAACTCTTGCAAGATGTCGCGTATTGGGTTGATCACAAGACTTTTTCGCCGGATGAAATGGCGATCCGTTTTCATCACCGCCTCGTGTTCATTCACCCATTTCCGAACGGTAACGGGCGGCATGCGCGACTGGTAGCTGATCTTTTAGCCGTCAGACTCGGACAAAGACGATTTTCGTGGGGTAGCGCCAACCTGGTCGAGCCGGCCGCCACGCGTGCGGCCTATGTGGCCGCACTCAGGGCAGCCGATGGTCATGACATCGCACCTTTGCGAACATTCGCGCGCTCTTAGAAACAGACGCCCGGATGGCGCGCCCACGCTTTAGCGCGCCAATTCCTCACCCTTCTCGTCCGCGCATTCACTTACTCCCGAATCGGAGTAATATCCTAATTAATACTTTGGGGGAGATGATGACCGACGTCACGCCGACGACAGAACTCGTATCGGAGTTACGCGGGACTCTGCTGCAGTTGCAGGGCACCATCGACGAGCTGCGACGCGAATTGGAATCCGCGGCGGCGGCAGCGGCGGCGGCTGTGCAGGCAGCAGAAGCCAGAGCTGCCAATGAAATCCTCCAACTCAAGGGCACGGTACAGGCGGTTCGTGGCCAACTCGAAGAAGCCATCGCTCAAGGAGAGGCCAACACCCAGGCGGTCCGTGCCAGCGGTGACGCTGAGGCACGTCAGCTACGCGAATCCCTGCATGCGCTGCGTCTGACCTTGGAAAAAACCCGTCACGATGGCGATCACGCCCTGAGCGAAGCCGAGGCCGCCTTTGCCCGCGAGCGAGCGATGCTGCAAAAGCAGATCCAGGCATTGCGCGATCAACTTGAAGACCTACGACGAGAAGCAACCGCATGACCGATACCACAACCTCCGCCGTGCGCGCCAAACGACGTCGACTGCGCAAGGACGCTGCTCTCAAGCGCGCGGAGATCCTGCTGGAAGTCTCGCGACGGTGTGCGGCCCGCAGTGATCTCGACAGCGTGCTCTTTGAGCTCGTGACCCTCACTTCACGCGCACTGGATTGCGATCGTGGGACCTTGTTTCTCAATGACCCGACGACCGGCGAGCTCTACTCACGCGTCGCGCAAGGTGATCTCAAGCGGGAAATTCGCATCCTCAACAACAGCGGTATCGCGGGTCACGTCTTTCAGAGTGGAGAGCCGATCCACACTGAGGATCCGTATTCCGATCCGCGATTCAACAGCAGTATTGACGAGCGCACCGGTTACAAGACCCGCAACATCATCTGCGTACCCGTGCGCAACATGGCCAATGAAATCATTGGCGTCATGCAGAGCTTGAACAAGAATCAAGGTCCTTTTGTTGAAGACGATATTGATTTACTCGCCGAGATGACGACCCAGGCAGCAGTGGCGCTACAAAGCTTGCAGTTCGTTGAACAGATGCAGCGCCTGCGGGATAAGGAAATGGCCTTCCTCGGTCTCGTGTCCGACATCAACCAGGAGTTTGATCTTTCCCGTTTGCTGCAGCGTGTGGTGGCCGAAACCACTCGGATGCTCAACTCGGAGCGCGCCACCATCTTCATGCATGACGCCACGACGCAAACCCTCTTCTCACGGGTGGCAGCCGGCGGCGAAATTGCCGAAATCCGCTTCCCGGCGCATCTCGGCATTGCCGGCACCGTGTTCACCTCAGGGATCAGCATGAACATCCCCTATGCTTATGCGGACCTGAGATTCAACCCCTCGTTTGATCGGCAAACCGGGTTCTTTACTCGCTCCATTCTGGCCGTGCCCATCGTCAATAAAAACGGTGCGGTGATCGGTGTGACTCAGGTGCTCAACAAAAAAGGAGGCGTGTTCACCGACGAGGACGAGCAACGCCTCAAGGCCTTCACGGCACAAGTGGCGATCGCGCTCGAAAACTCCAAGCTGTTCGATGATGTGCAGCGCATGAAGAGTTACAACGATTCGATTCTGGCCAGCATGTCGAACGGTGTCATCACGTTGGACCCTGCCGGCAAGATCGTCACCTGCAACAGCGCGAGCCAACGTATTTGGGAGACGGAAGGCTCGTGGGTGGGTCGCTTGCTGCCGGAACTGGTCGGCGAAGAAGCACAATGGGTGCTTGAGCGCGTAACGGCGGTCAAAACCTCGCACAGCACCGAGTATTTTCCCGACGCGAGCGTCACACTCGGCGCGGTGACCCGCTCCGTCAACCTCAGCGTCATGCCACTGGTCGCAGCAGAAGGCGACAAGGAGCTGGGGGCAATGCTGATGTTTGAAGACATCAGTGCCGAGAAGCGCATGAAGTCCACCATGTCGCGCTACATGGATCCGGCGATTGCAGCTCAAATGTTGGAGGGCGAAGCGTCGGACCTGCTCGGCGGCATTAACGCCGAAGCGACGGTCATGTTCACGGATGTACGCGGCTTTACCACCATCACCGAAGAATACGGGGCGCAAGGCACGGTCTCGTTCCTCAATGAATACTTCACCCTCATGGTTGAGTGCATCACCCAGCATGGCGGCATGCTGGATAAATTCATTGGTGATGCCATCATGGCTTGCTTTGGGCTACCGGTAGCACATGAGGACGACCCGGATCGAGCCGCCAAAGCGGCCATCAACATGATCCGCGAACTTTGGGCCTGGAACGAAGCCCGCAAGGCGCAGGGACTCAAGACCGTCGACATGGGTATCGGACTCAATACCGATACCGTGGTCTCGGGCAACATTGGCTCGCCCAAGCGCATGGATTACACCGTGATCGGTGATGGAGTGAATCTTGCCTCACGACTCGAGAGCGCCTGCAAGGCTTACTCGGCACGGATTTTGGCGAGCGAATCCACCATCTCCAAGCTCAAGGGTACCTATCGTATCCGCGATATTGATCTCGTCGTGGTCAAGGGCAAGACCCAACCGGTCCGTGTCTATGAAATCCTGGATTACCATGACGCCAAGACCTTCCCCAACCTGATGGACGCGGTCAATCAGTTTGGGGCAGCGATGGAAGCCTATCGCAGTGGTGATTTTGCCAAGGCCGAACTTGGTTTCGCGCGCTGTCTCGAGCTCAATCCCGGCGACGGGCTCTCGGGCACCTACATCGAGCGTTGCCGATATCTGACCGCTCACCCGCCCGCGGGTGAATGGAATGGGGTCTGGGTGATGAAGGAGAAGTGATCATGGCAGACAGCGTGATTCGCGAACGGCAGCAACAGTGCCGTCAAAGATTGGCGGGTGCCGTGCAAGCGCTTGGGGGCAAAGCCAGCGACAACCAGATCGACATGCTGAGTGAGCTCGTGATTCAAGCGATGACCGGGCATTTCAGGCTCTATCACAGCCTGCAGCACGCGCTCGAAGTGGCCGGTGACGAATCCCCGCGCGAGATACTGATCGGCTTGTTTCACGATCTCGTACAACAGCAGATCGAGCCGCACATGCCAATCAATCTGGCGGAATTCGTCGCGCCCCATGTACGCGAATTTCTGCCGGCACATCTCGGCGGCAAACCCACTCTGCGGCTGAATACCGATTTCGACCGAGATCCAACCGCGGGCATGGTCGGCATGATCTTTGGCTTCGCGCCCGGTCAGGAGTTGCCGCTCCTCGCACAGACCAATGAATTTTTGAGCGCGCTCGCCGCGGTCAAAGCCTTGGAACCCGTGTTACCCGGTCCGGAACTGTTGCGCTTGGCGGCCGGCATTGAAGCCACCATCGCCTTTCGCCGGGTGGACTCCAAGCCCAGCGAACAGTTGCTCGCTCGCATTGCCAAGATCAACGAGTCCCGCCATTTCGGTTTGAGCGAAGCAGAGCAACGCGACTGTGTACGGACCGCCGTCAAGGTGGCCAACCGCGATGTGGCCGGTTTTGCCTTTGACGATATCGGGGCGTTCCTTGATGACACCTGGCGCCTGATGGGTGAGACCAACCATGAGCTTCTGCTCTCCACCAACTACACCGTGCGGGGCTATCGCACCGCGGTGCAGAAAATGTCGGGCTTTCTCGGCAGTCTCGACCCGAACGTGGTCTTCCGGAAATTCGATGACGAGCCCGACTCGGCCACCCATGAAGCGCTGGCCGCGCATGCCAAGCTCAATCTGGAGGTCGCTCGCCTCTATCTTGGGGCCAAACTCGTCACCATCGCCTTCCTCGAGGCCTTGTCACTGCGCGTGTCAACCGATGCGTCGGTGGCCCTGATCATGGGCGACTTGGGCAGCGAACCCCGACTCGCGGATCTCAGCCTCGAGCGCCATTTGCCCAAACCATCGCGACGGATTGAGCCGCGCGGCGCGGCACAAACGACCACCCTGCAGTTGATCGAAGTCGGCCGAGCGTCGGTCTCCGACTTCGACCTGCGTCATTCGCCGCTGGCGACCACCTTCATCCATCATCTCGGCTTCGATGGCCTTGAGCGGGCGCTGCACAAAAGTTTGGAATTTCTTGCTAATTTGGCGGGAGCACGGCGGGATGCTGAACGCGTCCGCGCTGGACAAGACTTCATCGCGAGTTTTGACCCCGAGCTCAGCCGCTCAGTGACACAAGCCATTCACAAAGTGTTCGAATTACGAACGCAGCGCTTCATGACCAGTGAATAATTGTCACGACTTGATTGCAAAAGTCACTGTCAAGACGGCACACTTCCAAAATGGGAGGGTCCTTGGGCCCGCGCATCCATTGATCGATAAAAAAGCGTAGACCGCTGGGCCTCATCGTCCGTGTCCTGCGGTGTCGGGGAGGTCCGGTGAGCGAGCGATATCATATTGCGGTGGTGGGAGCTGGACCCGGCGGTTTGAGTGCCGCCGCTCGAGCCGCAGAGACGGGGGTCTCGCATATCCTGCTCGAACAGAGCCCCGCGCACGCCAACACCATCCAGCGGTACCAGAAGGGTAAACACGTCATGGCGGAGCCCGGCATCTTGCCGTTGCGTAGCCCGCTGACGTTCGAGGTCGGCACTCGCGAAAAGATCCTCGGCGAATGGGCCGATGGGCTCAGTCAACACAAGGTCAATGTCCGCTACCAAGCCGATGTCACGGCGATCTCGGGCAGCTGTGGCGATTTTCGACTCAAACTCAAATCGGGCGAAGAAATCCAGGCCGAGTACGTCATTTTCGCCATTGGTCTGCAGGGGAATCCCCGCCGCCTCGGGGTTCCGGGCGATGATCTGCCTTGCGTGCAATACACGCTGGATGATCCAGATGAATACAAGGATGAAACCATCCTGGTCATCGGTGCAGGCGACGCCGCCATCGAAAACGCCGTCGCGCTCTCGAAGCAAAACAAGGTCGTGATCGTCAATCGATCCGGCGAATTCGCCCGTTGCAAAGATGGCAACCTGGCACTCATTCTCAAGAATATTGAAGAAGGCAATCTCGACTGCTTCTACAAGACGCAGTGCGTCTCGCTCACTGCCACCCCGGATGGTGAAAAACCCTATCTGCTGGTGCTGTCGACCGAGAAGGGCGAAGTCAGCATGCCCTGCGATCGCATCATCGCGCGGCTCGGCGCCATTCCACCGCGAAAATTTGTCGAATCCTGCGGTATCCAGTTCCCCTCTGCTGACCCGGCTGCATTGCCCGAGTTATCGCCGAAGTACGAGTCCAACGTACCCGGTCTCTATGTAATCGGTGCACTCGCGGGCTATCCGCTCATCAAGCAGGCGATGAATCAGGGCTATGAGGTGGTCGAATCCATCATGGGTCGCGAATGCGCCCCGGCGGACGAACCCCTGCTCGCCAAAAAATTCGAGCGCCTACCCGGTCGTAAGTCGGTATCGGAGGTGCTGGCGGCCATGCAGGCCACCATCCCGCTCTTCCGCGACGTCAACCCGCTGATGTTTCGCGAATTGATTCTGGGCAGCGACATCCACGTGCCCGCCCCGGGCGATGCGGTATTCCGTCGCAATGACTACACCAACACCTTTTTCTCGATTCTCTCGGGCAGCGTCGAAATCGAGGTAGGCGAAGGCGCCTCGGCAAGACGTATTCCGCTCGGCGCTGGTCAATTCTTTGGTGAAATGGGGCTATTGTCGGGTCGTCGCAGAACAGCAACGGTCTACGCCGGCAAAGATTGTGTACTGATAGAAACACCGCGTCGTGACATGATCAAGCTGATCAGCTCGGTCGATGCCGTGCGTGAGGTCATTGACCGCCTGTTCATCACCCGTACCATCCAAACGGGCTTTGCGCCGAAAGCAAGCTTCCAGGAACTCGAGTCCATTGCCGCACGCGCCAAGATCAACAAATACAAGCCGAATCAGGTGATCTTTGCCGAGGGGGATCATGCTGATACCCTGCACCTGATCCGCAACGGTTCCGTGTCGATTTCCCGCACCATGGGTGGCAGCGAAGTCGTCATTTCTTATGTGGCTGCCGGCAATTACGTCGGTGAAATGGGCTTGCTTGGCAATACCGCGCGCAGCGCCACGGTTCGCGCCACGGTGCCGACCGAGACCATCAGCCTTGATGCCGAAGCATTTGGTGAACTGCTCGATCGTAACCCAGCCCTGCGCGCCGAGATGGAAGGCGTGATGCGCAAGCGTGTTTCCTCGAATGCGCAAACGCAATCGACTGCCGAGGACAGCGGCGGACTGATCTCGTTCATGATCAAACAAGGTTTGGGCGAAGCCACCGATATTTTGTTGATTGATGAGTCACTCTGCGTGGGCTGCGACAACTGCGAAAAAGCTTGCGCGGGTACTCATGGCGGCACGTCACGACTCGATCGAGCGGCAGGCCCCACCTTCGCCAATGTTCATGTGCCCACCTCGTGCCGGCACTGCGAAGACCCTCATTGCATGAAGGATTGCCCGCCCGATGCCATCCGTCGCTCCCCGAGCGGCGAGGTGTACATCCAGGACAATTGCATCGGCTGCGGTAACTGCGAACGAAACTGTCCTTACGGCGTGATTCACATGGCGGCGCCCAAACCGGCTCAGCCCAGCCTGTTGAGCTCCCTCTTGTTTGGTCTCGGTGAGGGAAAAAAGCCGGAATACGACAAAAAAGCGCTGAAAAAAGCCGTCAAATGCGATATGTGCAAAGATTTGGCGGGTGGCCCCGCCTGTGTTCGAGCCTGCCCGACCGGCGCCGCCCTGCGCGTCAGCCCACAGGAGTTCGTCAACTATGTGACCACCGAGGCGGCGGAGCGCTGACATGCACCAATCAATGCTCGATTTTGCAGGCCGGCGATATCTCAAGATTGCGTTGGCGCTCTGTGGCCTGTCGCTATTGGCTTATCTTTGGCATGACCCGATTTCCCCGCCCAACGGTGGTACGTGGCTCGGATACACGCTGGGTGGTATCGGCGCCGCGCTTATTCTTTGGTTGACGGCGCTTGGCATCCGCAAACGCGCCTACGGCTCGAATCTCGGCACCCTGCAAGGCTGGGTCAGTGCCCACGTCTATCTCGGACTATCTTTGATCCTGATCGCGACCCTGCATGCCGGCTTTCAGGTGGGCTGGAACGTCCATACCCTAGCCTACGTACTGATGCTGATCGTCATCGCGAGCGGCATCGTCGGCGTGGTGGCTTATTTGCGCTTTCCCGAGCAGCTGTCGGCCAATCGCTCAGGGCTCACCGCCACGCAAATGTTGCAGGAGCTCGCCGATCTCGATCAACGCGCCGAGCGTCTTGTCACCAATCTGCCCATCGAAATCGGTAATGCGATTCGCTCCGCGCGCGAGCACACCCGCATTGGCGGCAACACACTCGCTATCCTGACGGGTCGCGATCGCTCCGAGGTCGCACTCGCAGGTAGCGATGGCGTGATTCGTCTACAAGCCAATGCATCGCAAAATCTTTTGCTCGATTGGCTCGGCACACAGCTCTCACGCAGCACCGATGGCGAGATCAGCCGACGGATCACTGATCTCATCAATATCGTGGCGGCCCGTCGGGTCGCTTTGCGCCGCCTGCAGCGCGATGCCCGCATCCGTGGTTGGCTCGATATCTGGCTCTATTTCCACGTGCCCGTCACCTTTGCCCTGCTCGGCGCACTGATTGCGCACGTTGTCAGCGTGTTTCTCTATTGGTAGGCCGTCATGCGCATCCTCATTCAAATCATTACGCGCGGCCCGGGCGGCGCAAGCGAAACCCAGGAAAAGATCCACACCAGCGATACGCTGACTTTTGGTCGCGCGACTGATCAAACGCTGCAGTGCAACGATGCGCGTGTGCTGTTACAGCACGCGACCATCAAACTCAGCGAAGAGCGGGCCACACTCACTGTCAATCCGCCTGCCCAAGCGGCCGTCAATGGTCGCCTTTGCCGCGATGCCACGCTGCAGGTGGGCGATATTGTGCAGCTCGGACCGATGCTGTTGCGCAGGTTGCGAACTCCTGCGGGCTACGACGCGGCTTTCTCACTGGAGCCAGACCCCCGGGCTGCTGTAGCTGTCAAAGAAATCGAGGCTCCCAAACTGACCTTGCAGTCGCTTGGCTGGCGTAAGCGTCCATGGGCCTGGGCTTTTTTCATTGTTTGTTTTGGCTTCGGCCTGCTTTTGCCTTGGGCGGGTCTCAGTGGAGACGGAAGCCTGCTACAAAGCCTGCGCGCGACTCCGATTCCGGCGGACGGTCAATGGAGTTCAGGTGCCCTGCACCCGGCCCATGCCGAGCTCGAGCTCGAATGCGAAGCCTGCCATGCGAAGCCCTTTCAACGCGTCCGCAATGAAACCTGTCTGGATTGCCATAGCACACATCTGACCCAGCACGTGGCCGCTGGTCATCCGCAAATGGAAGAGCTGCTCGCCGATCGCTGCACCACGTGCCACATCGAGCACGATGAACCCTCCACGCTGGTGCAGTCCGATACGCGCTTGTGCACCGCCTGTCACGCCGACCCTGTAGCCAACGGTTTTGATGAGTCGGTGCTCGCGGTAACGGACTTTGTAACCCAGCACCCCGAGTTCAGGGTCAGCCTGCTGCAGCCCTCAAAGAAATCTGTCAGCAGCAATGAAACCGGAATGGCAAAGATCATGCCGGCCACCATCCAACGCCTGAGGCTGGATGAGATCTCGGTCGTGGAACGCTCCAACCTCGAGTTCCCCCACAAAGTGCACTTGGACTCCAAAGGTATCAAGGCACCGCAGGGCGAGGTCGTCATGGCTTGCGCGGATTGCCATACGCCGGAGCCGGGAGGCGCGCGCTTTCAGCCGATCACCATGGAACAACATTGCGCCGACTGTCATCGCCTTGAGTTCGATCCTGCGCAACCCGAGCGACAACTTCCGCATGCCGAGCCCGCCGAAGCATTTCGTATCCTGCTCGGTCACTACAGCGCGCGCTACCTGCAAGGCTACAGTGACCCGCTTGCGACGACGGCAGCGAGTCGCCGTAGCCCCGGGGAACGCCTGGCGCCGCGCGAGCGCGCGGTACGCCTCGGCGAAGCCTATGAACGTGCGGTCATCGTCGCGACGGATATCTTTGAACGACGCGTCTGTGCCGATTGTCATACAGTAACGCGCACTGACACCGCCGAGGGCCCGGTCTGGGAAGTGATGCCCGTGCAGCTCACGCAGGCCTTCATGCCGAAAGCCCGCTTCGATCATGCCTCACACCAAACCGCCGACATGCCCTGCTCAAGCTGTCACGAGGCCGAAAGCTCCGAGTCCGCCACGGATGTGCTGATGCCGCGCATTGAGTCCTGTCGCGATTGCCACGGTGGCGAGCCGGGTGCCGCTCACAGCCGCAACCTGGTGCCGGGTGATTGCGTCTCCTGCCACGTATTCCACGAAACCGACCACCCGCTCTGGGCGAGTCCTGCCGTCGAGCGGGCACTGCGTCGTGGCGTGTCTGCTGACACCACACTTGCCGAGGCCAAGCGCCCATGAGCCTGCGGGCGCCAAAGAATATCAGCGCTGTGGTCGGCGTTCCCGGTAAGAGCGGCTGGCTGAGTCTGGTCGCCGCGGCCGTGCTGACCGCCTGTGGCGGCGGCGGTGAAGACCCTGCGGCCTCGCCGGTGGTGGCCGGCAGTAATCCTGCGAGCTTTGCGGACTGCTCGGGCCGTTGTGCGACGGCCAATAGTCGGCTGGCCGTGGCGGATGTCGAAGCCATCATCGCGCGCGCCGTCGCCGAGGCACAAACTCGCAACGCGCGTGCCACCATCGCTGTGGTCGATCGCGTCGGTAATGTGCTCGGTGTGTTCGTGATGAATGGGGCCTCGCCCACGGTCACCTTACGCAGCACGGGCGAAGGACAATCTTTGATTGACGGAGGATTGGAAGGTGTCGCGGTGGTGCCAGCCACCATGGCGGCCATTGCCAAGGCCATTACGGGCGCCTTCCTGTCGAGCGAAGGCAATGCTTTCAGCACGCGCACCGCCAGTCAGATCGTGCAATCGCATTTCAACCCCGGCGAATTTTTGGCACCCGGCGGACCACTCTTTGGTGTGCAGTTCAGTCAACTGCCTTGCTCGGATCTGAATCTGCGCACGCTCGGTGCGGGTTCTCCAGCAACGGCAGGCCCGCAACGCTCACCACTCGGGCTTTCGGCCGATCCGGGTGGTTTTCCTTTGTATATCGGCGGCGTCCCGGTGGGTGGCGTCGGCGTGGTGGCCGACGGGGTTTACGGTCTCGATGAAAATATTCTCGACATCGACACCGACCTTGATGAGGCCATCGCACTGGCGGCCACAGCAGGACACCCCGTGCCGACCGAGCGCCGCGCCGATCGGATCACGGCGGATGGCAAAACGCTGCGCTATACGGATATCGAGTATTCCGCGCTGAGTTCAGCGACAGCATCGCCGCCGGCGTTCGCCACCTTGAATTCGATCGGCAGCCTGGTGGCCGTCACGGGCTACAACGACGCCCGATTACGCAGCGGCACCGCCTTCGGCCAGCGCGAATCCGGCGTCACCGCCGATCGCCTCGATTTCTCTGGACTCGATGCATTTGTGTTGGTGGATGCTGATGGTAACGAGCGATTCAGGCCTCGCGCTGGTACGGAGGGCGCCGATGCACTGACCGCCGCAGAAGTCCGCGGCTTGCTGTTCAATGCACTCAGCATCGCCGAGCGCAGTCGTGCCCAGATCCGCAAGCCTTTGGGCCTGCCTGCGAGAGTGTCGATCACGATCGTTGATTCTCGGGGTGAAATACTCGGTATCGTGCGCAGCCGTGATGCGCCCGTATTCGGTCTTGATGTGTCGGTACAGAAAGCGCGCACAGCAACCTTCCTGTCATCACCAAATGCGGCCAATACCCTCAATGATTTACCGCCAGCCGTGTACCTGGACGAAGGCCTACAGGTATTACGCAGCGAAGCTCCAGAGCAGTATGTCGGCGCACTACAAAGATTTCTGGGTGTTCCCACCGCTCTGACTGATGGTCGCTATGCATTCTCGGCCAGAGCGGTGGGTAATCTCTCGCGTCCGTTTTACCCGGACGGCGTTGATTTCAACGACGCAGGCCCGCTCAGTAAACCCGCCGGTGAGTGGAGCCCGTTCAATACCGGGCTGCAATTGGATGTGGTGTACAACGCGATCATTCATCATGTGGCACATGTCGCCGGGCTCACCCCCGACGTACCGCGCAACTGCTCGGGCGTCAGCGGCTTCGATCAAGGCTTCACGATTTCCTCTCCATCGAGACTGCTGGCGAATGGCCTGCAGATCTTTCCGGGTGGGGTACCGATTTATCGGGGTGATCGTCTGATTGGTGGCATTGGCGTCTCGGGCGATGGTGTTGACCAGGATGATATGGTGGCGTTCCTGGGCGTCGCCACAGCTGATCTTGGCGCGAACGGTCCAAAGAATGCGCCGACCGAACGCCGTGCCGATCAACTGGAACCCGCAGGCTCACGACTGCGATACGTCAACTGCCCGCAGTCCCCCTTCCTCAACTCCAATGAACAGGAGCCCTGTCGTGGCTTTTGAGCGCGCACTGCTGCTTGCGCTCGCAGTCTCTGCGGCGATCACGGGTAACTCGACACGGGCAGCCGACGGCGAAAGGCCCGCGACAGATGCAAAGCCAACCGGCTTAAACCAAAACGCGGTGATTCAGGGTGACCCCTGCGTGAGCGAAGAGCCCGCTGATCCGCGGCGACGTAGCCCGACGGTACCGGTGCTCACCTACACCCCCGACCCCTGCGACCCCAGTCGGGTCCGAGTACCTCGTCTCGAAGAAATCGGCCCGATACAAGGGCTACCCGATCGCTGGCGCATCATCGAAGCCATCGGTATCAAAGAAAATCTGCTCGATCCCTACAACGGCCACAATGTGCTGAAAGGCGATCGACCCATGTTCGGTGAGGATTGGTATCTCGCCCTGATCGGCATTTCCGATACGGTGTACGAACCTCGCGAGTTTCCCGTACCGGTAGGCAACCCGGTTACCGCTCGACCAAACTCCTACGACACCATCGGCGATGGCAGACAAACCGTGCTGTCGCAGACCTTTGCCCTTGAGACGGTGCTCTATAAAGGCAACACCGTTTTCAAGCCACCGGATTGGGAATTTCGCTTCACGCCTGCTATCAACGTGAGCTACGTGACCTTTGAAGAGCGCGGGGCGCTGAAATCGAACCCGGATTTCGGGCTATCACGTACCGAGGCGGTCGTCGGTATTCAAGCGGCGTTTGTGGATAAGCATTTGCGTAACGTCGGCGATCGGTATGACTTCGATAGCTTGCGCGTTGGCGTGCAGCCCTTTACAGCTGATTTCCGCGGATTTCTGCTGAACGATGCGCTCTTTGGAGTACGACTCTTCGGTATTCGAGATAACAACCGCATCCAGTACAACCTGGCGTGGTTCCAGCGCATCGAAAAGGACACCAATAGCGGCCTCAACAATCTGCTGGAACGCGGCATGGGCGCGCTGCGTGACGATCATATCTTTGCCGCCAACATTTATTATCAGGATTGGCCGGTGCTCGGCTTCAACGTGCAGGGCACCGTACTGCACAACCACAATCGCGAAGACAAAAAGCTGTTTTACGATGATAACGGCGTCATCCAGCGTCCCGCCTCACTCGGCCTCGAAAGACCCAATGCGTACGATGTGACCTACGTGGGCGCCTCGGGTGACGGGCGTATCGGCTGGCTCAATCTGTCGACTTCCGCCTATCTCGCCGTCGGCAAGGCGGATCGAGGCACCTTCGTCGAGCGCGAGCAGGATGTGCAAGCCGGTTTCTTTGCAGCCGAATTGTCGCGTGACTTTTCCTGGATCCGGCCACGTGTATCAGTGGCCTGGGCCTCGGGCGATGCTGATCCGTTCGATGGCAAGGCAGAAGGCTTTGATGCCATTTTCGAGAACCCGTTATTTGCCGGCGCCGACACCAGTTTCTGGATCCGGGAACCTGTCCCCTTAATTGGCGGCGGACGAGTCGCGCTGTCGGGTCGTAATGGCATGCTCAATTCTTTGCGTGCCTCCAAAGAACAGGGACAGTCCAACTTCGTCAATCCCGGTTTGTGGCTTGTGGGTGTTGGCGCGGATTTCGACCTGACCCCCACACTACGAGTCAGTGGCAACCTCAACTGGCTGGCCTTTGACGATACCGCAACGCTCGAGGTGGCCCGCGCGCAAGCGCCCATCGATCGTGAGATCGGCCTGGACGCCTCCATCGCCCTCATCTGGCGGCCATTGGCCATACAAAACATCGTTGCCCGACTTTCTTTGGCTGCCCTTGAGCCCGGCTCCGGATATCGTGCTCTTTATCGAGACGATACTTCCTACGCCGTGCTCGGCAACCTCGTACTGACTTATTGAAATGCTCAGCGTGTCATGAAAAAACTTTGGACTCTCCTGCCGGTGGTTTTGGGCCTGGTGTTTCTGCCGGGGGTCATTGATCGAGTACAAACCGCCGAAACCGAAAAGGCGGTTGAACGTCAATACGTGACGGCGCCGCATGCGCCCGCACGACAAACTCCTGAAGCGGCTGCCGCGAAAAGCGAAGGCTGTCTCGATTGCCACACTGCGACGGATCAGCCGACCATGCACGCAAACCCGGGCGTGGTACTCGGTTGTACCGATTGCCACGGCGGCCAGGCCAATGTGCGCTGGAAGGGCGGCTATGGCGAAAGTGATCGCAGCAGCAGTGCGTATGCTAAAGCTCGTGATGAAGCCCACGTGCTGCCGCGTTTCCCCGGAGCGTGGCGCACGCCCTCAAGTGCCACACCCGAACGCACGTACGCGCTACTCAACAAAGAAGCGCCGGAATTCGTTCGCTTCATCAACCCGGGCGACTATCGCATCGTCGAAGAAGCCTGTGGCGCCTGTCATGCCAAAACTATTGCCGATGCCAAGCGCAGCTTGATGTCGACCGCCACCATGTTCTGGGGTGGTGCTGCCTACAACAACGGTCTGCTGCCCTACAAACAGTACATTCTCGGCGAGGGCTACACGCGCGAAGGCAAGGCCGCCATCATCGAGGGGCCGCCGATCTCACCCGAAGACCAGGACAAGTTCGAGATCGTGCCGCGGGTCTATCCGCTACCGCGCTGGGAGAATCTGCCGCCCGCCGATATCTTCCGCGTATTCGAGCGTGGCGGCCGCAACATCACCAACCTGTTTCCGGAAACCGGCGTACCCAATGTGCTCGGCCAGATCCAACGGCTTGAAGAGCCCGGTCGGCCCGATATTCGTCAAAGTAATCGCGGCCCGGGCACTGGAGCGCGCGTCGCCATTCCGGTCCTCAACATTCACAAGACGCGACTCAATGATCCTCTGATGTGGTTCATGGGCACCAATGACAATCCGGGTGATTACCGTTCATCGGGCTGCAGCTCCTGCCATGTGGTGTACGCCAATGATCGCGATCCGCGGCATTCGGGGCCTTATGCCCAATACGGGCATGATGGCAAAACCCAAACGGTTGACCCGACGATCCCCAAAGATCGCAGCGGTCATCCGCTGAAGCACGCCTTCACACGCGCCATTCCCACCAGCCAATGCATGATCTGCCACATGCACCAGCCGAACATGTTCATCAACAGTTTTCTCGGCTACACGATGTGGGACTATGAATCGGATGCGCCCTCCATGTGGCCGAAGGAACAGCGCTTCCCCACCTCCGAAGAAATGCGCAAGGTACTCGATCGCAATCCCGAGGGTGCGGCGCCGCGTGGCTTGTGGGCGGATGTCGAATTTTTGAAGCAAGTCAGTGAAATGAACCCGACGCTCAAAGATACGCAGTTTGCGGATTACCACGGTCACGGCTGGAACTTCCGCGGTATCCACAAGCGCGATCGCGAAGGCAACTTGCTTGATGCGGATGGCAATTACATCGCCCCCGATGATCCCAAGAAATGGGAAAAGACTGTGCTCATGTCCTCGATCCATGTGGATGTGGGCATGCACTGCGTCGACTGTCACTTCGCCCAGGACTCCCATGGCAATGGTCACCTGTACGGATCAGTGGCCGCGGCCGTCGAAATCGATTGCAAAGATTGTCACGGCACCTCAGCGGCTGTTGCCAACCTGCGCACCTCGGGTCCGGCGGCTGCGATGGGCGCAACGAACCTCGGCACGATCCGCAACCCCGATGGCCAACTACGCTTTGAATGGATGGGCGACAAACTGATCCAAAGATCAGTGCTGACACCCGGCCTTGAGTGGGATGTGTCTCAGGTCAAATACACCGTGACCCCGGGGCACGCCGATTACAACGCCAAGGCGGCGCGCGCCAAGACTATGGGCAACAACCCCAACACCCAGGAATACGGTCCCGATATTCCGTGGGAGATGCTCGCGCACAACGATGACAAACTCGAGTGCTACGCTTGTCACACCTCGTGGACGACGAGCTGCGGTGGCTGTCATCTACCGATTGAAGCTAACTGGAAAACCGAGAGGCACCGCTACGAGGGTGGCGAGACACGTAACTACGCCACCTATAACCCGCAGGTGCTACGTGAGGACATCTTCATGCTGGGTCTACGTGGACCCTCCGAAGGTGGCAAGGTTGCGCCAGTGCGATCGTCATCTGCGCTGGTGCTGTCATCAAAGAATTCAAACCGTGAAATCATCTATGTTCAGCAGCCGCCGATTGCCGCCTCTGGGTACAGTTCGCAGGCCATGAACCCGCACTACCCGCACACCGAGCGCAAGACCGAGACCAAAACCTGTACCGACTGTCACTTGTCTGCAGACGGCGACAACAACGCCATCGTGGCGCAGACCCTCGGCTACGGCACACAGTTCATCAACTTTGCTGGCTACAACGCCTGGATCGGCACAGAACAGGGCATCACCGCCGTCACGGTCACCGAATACGAAGAGCCGCAGTCGGTCATCGGCAGCTACCTGCACCGCTTTGCGTATCCGAAGTGGTATCAGGAGCATGAGGCTCGCGATCGACGCTTGCCGGATGCCAATTCCTTGAAAGGTGATGTCTCGCGCTGCGTGCAGATGCGCGGCGAGTACGTGTTCATCGCCGAAGGCAACGGTGGTCTGCACATCGTGGATGCCGCCAGTGTGGCCAACAAGGGCTACAGCCAAAAAATCATCAGCGCCCCCTTCTCGCCGCTCGGTCAGAACACGCGAGTCAAGAGCCGTAATGCCACCTGTGTCGCGTTGGCGACCACCCAGCCTGTGCATCCACCGCGCAACGAGGGCGACCTCATGCGCAAGGTCAACCTCGAGCAGCCCTTCCTGCCGATCTATAACTATGCGCTGGTCACGGATGCGGAAGAAGGCTTGATCGTCGTCGATGTAAATACTTTGGCTGATGGCGAGTTCCGCAACAATTTCCTACAACGGTCTCTCACCTGGAATCCAGACGGCGTATTGAATGGCGCACGCCATCTCATCATTGCAGGCAACGTCACCTACGTGGCAACACCCGATGCCGTCGTGGTGCTCGACATGTCGCAGCCCTTACAGCCAAAGATATTAGCGCGTGTACCGCTGACTGACCCGAGAGCACTCGCTGTGCAATTCCGTTATCTCTTTGTGACCACGGCGAAGGGCCTCGAGGTTATTGATATCACCTGGCCTGATCAGGCCAAGCTCGTGCCCGGCGCCCGCGTGCCGCTCAAGGCGGCCGGCGGTTTCACTGTGGCACGCACTTATGCCTACGTCGCTAACGGGGCTGACGGCATGGCGATCATTGATGTCAAACGCCCTGAGCGTCCGCGGCTTTTCCAGCAATTTGCTGCGGACGGGCAGATCAAAGATGCGCGTGACGTCATGATTGCCTCCACCAATGCATCGCTCTTTGCTTACGTGGCTGACGGTGCCGGGGGGCTCAAGGTGGTGCAGCTCACCGCACCCGATACCCAGCCGAATTTCTATGGCTTCAGTCCGGAGCCGCGGCCGCAATTGATCGCGCATCGCGAGACTCCCGCTCCGGCACTCTCGCTCTCGCGCCCGTTGGAGCGCGACCGAGCAGTCGATGAAAGCGGCGGTCAAGTCGCCGTGTTCGGCCGCCGTGGCTCGAGACCCCTCAATCTCACCGAGATGCAGCAGCTGTATCTCGACAACAACGGTAAACCCTGGTTCGTCAAAGACGAGGTGACTCCATGAACCGCTTGACTGTAGGCCTCGGGCGCATGGGTCGCTGGCTGCTGTTGCTCGCGCCCACGTTGGTGCTTGCCAGTGAGCTGGTGCTCGCCAATGACGTGCCGAAAGGCACCATGCCGGCAGACGACAAGCACATGGGCGTCGCCACTTGTGCCTCATCGCTGTGTCACGGGTCGTCGAAGCCGCTTGAAGCGACGCCGGTCTTGCAAAACGAATACGTTACCTGGTCACAGTTCGATCCTCATTCAGGGGCGTATCGACTGCTGCTTAATACCGAATCCAAAGAAATCGCCCGACGCATGGGTATTGGTCCTGCACACGAGGCGCCGGAATGCCTCACTTGCCATGCGGAAGTCGTGCCGGTGGAAAAGCGCGGACCACGGTTTCAGGCGACGGACGGCATCGGCTGCGAGAGCTGTCACGGCGGCGCCGAACGCTGGCTGTCAACGCATTATCAAACCCCGGAGATCACTCGCGCAGACAATCTCTTGCGCGGGCTCGTGGCACTGGAACGTGCAGAAGTCCGCGCCGAAACCTGCACAGGCTGCCATGTGGGCGCTGCGGACAAGTTTGCCAACCATCGCATGATGGCAGCGGGACATCCGCGTTTGGTTTTCGAGCTCGATACCTACACTGAACTCTGGCGTACCAGCGGCGGTCGGCAACATTACCGCAAGGATGCCGATTACACTCAAAGAAAATCACTGCCTGCTTCGGTCAATGTATGGACGGTAGGCCTGGTCGAGGCCGCACGGCAACAGGTGGTGCTGGCAGAAAAGCACGCGAGCCCGATCCCCGACTTTGCGATCTACGCCTGCCACTCTTGTCATCGCGATGTGCGCGTGGATGCCTTTGGGGATGGAAAGTCCGCAGCCAACGGGGCAGCGGCGGGCGTCCTCAAAGCGCTCTCCACTGCGCCGGGTGATCTACGCCTCCAAGATGGACATGCTCGCACCCTGCTGGTCGTAGCCGACACGCTGGCTCTGCCAGGCCGCGAGCAACTCGCTCGATCTTTGGGTGCCTTGCAACAAGCCGCCAATCGCAATCCGGCAACGATCGGCCGTATCTCCAAAGATATTCATGGACAGCTGACCGAGCTTGGGGCCACGCTGGCGGCGCATCCATGGAATCCCACCGACAAACGACGAGTGCTTGAGGCCATCGTGTCGGCCGCGCGGGGCGGGGCCTATCCAGACCCGGCGAGCGCCGAACAAGTGGCGATGGGCATGGTGGTGCTGCTCGCAGGTCTCGATCTTGACCGCCAGCGCCGCGCCGAGATCGACGCCTTGTTTGCCGCACTGCAGGATGATCGCAGCTACGACGGCAAGCGCTTCAAGTCGATTCTGGAGCGGACCGCCCTCGGACGCTGATCGCTCGCAGCACGACATAGATCAGCACGGATCCAAAAAGTCCAAGCAGCGAAGGCGCAAGGTCGATCGAGATCGGTGAACCGTCTTTGCCATTGAGGGCAGCAAGCGCGGCACCACCCGCGAAGGACAGCAAGGCTGGCCAATTGAGCGAGCCTTCTTGGGCCAAGGTCGCTGGGCGTTTTCTGAAAATATAGTACTCGGCGATCACCGGCCCGACGATGGGTGGCACGATGGTGGCCAGCAACTCGATCCAGCCTAGAAACATTTGATAGATGCCAAGGCCGAGGATCGTGCCGAGCAATCCGCAGATGACGATGGTGACCCGCTTCGGTTTTCGAAACAGGCTGGCGGTCTGGACACTGGGAAGATACAGGTTGGTATCACCCGTGGTCCAAAGGGCAAGCGTCATGCCGATGAGACCAAAAATAGCAGCAAAGCCCGATAAGGTCGCCATGTAAGCGGTGAAATCAGGGGTTCCACTGCCGATGGCCCCCAGCGCACCTACCAGATGCAGAAACAGCTGGTCCACCACCAGTACCACGAATGGAATGGCCATCGCGACCCAGAAGGTTCTCGCGAACCGCACGTACTCGGACATCACAACCGCGCCGACGATCCATGCGCCGACGACGATATTGATGGCCTGCAGACCCGTCAAAGGTGTCTCGGCTGTCTTGGCGAGGGATACCGCCTCAACGGCCTGCAGACCGCCCAGCCGATCAATGTTGATCCAAGCCGCATAAAGTCCGACCAAAACGAGACCGATCATCGCGGGGATACCCACGCGCTCAAGACCTTTGACGCCGAACAACGTGGTGCCCGTGTACAGCAGTCCTGCAAAAATCGCGACCGCGTAGTAGAGCGCTGTGCCCGGCGCCTGCGTCCAGATCTGCGCGAAGGCACCCACCACGATGCCTTGCCAACCGATCGTCAGCAAGGCAATGAACAAGACGGGAATATAAGCGCCCCACTCACCGTAAACCGCACGAAAAATCAGTGTGCTATTGCACCCTGTCCGCCATGCCATGTAACCAATCAAAGCGCCGATCAAAAAATTGATCAGGCTGCCGAGCAAAGAATACCAAATCAGGTCGCCCCACAGAGCGACACCGCTGCCGAGCGCACCACCGGCCAGCAGCCCCGTGATCAAAAATCCCCAACCGAACGCCAGGGCGAGCAAAGGCCCGCCCGGCCTGCGCTGCGCGGGAGTCAAGGGAGTGAGCGGATTATCGTCACTCTCGGCCTCTGCTTTGGGATCCAGAGTCCACCAACGCTTGAAATCAAACGATGCCATGCCACACCCCCCCTTGTTCACTCGGACTCACACGCCCGATTTCTTTGATTACTAGCGCGCACCGGCCTCCACTGCCTGCTCCCAGGCGAGTCGAGCCAAGGTCGGAAACACCTCTATGCGCTGCGCAGCTTGCGCTGAAGCCGCACTGCCACGCAAGACCCGGCCTTTGATGCCGTGAAAAATGGCGGCAAGACGGAAGAAATTGAAGGCAACATAAAAAGCATAGTTATCGATTGTCGAGCGACCCGTACGGCGGCAGTAAGCATCGAGATAATCCTGCTCACTCGGGATATTCCAGTCGCTCAAGGTCACACCGGCGAGACCTGCGACGATGTCAGCGGGCATGCGGTACATCATCGCGTTGTAGGCAAAGTCTGCCAGCGGATGACCGAGGGTCGACAGCTCCCAATCGAGCACGGCGAGTACGCGGGGCTCCGTCGGATGGAAAATCATGTTGTCGCAACGAAAGTCGCCATGGATGACCGAGACCTGCCCATCATCCGACGGCAGGGCGCCCGGCAACCACTCGATCAGACGATCCATGTGTGGATCGCGTCCGGCGACCGTATCCTCAAGGTATTGGCGTGTCCATCGTGATACCTGGCGTGCGAGGTAATTACCCGGATTGCCGTAGTCCGCCAGCCCACAGCTTGCTGGATCAACGGCATGCAAACGTGCCAAGGTTTCGTTCATGGCATCAAAGTATTGAGGCCGCTCGGCAGCACTGACTTCGGGGAAACGGGCATCCCAGAAAATACGGCCTTGCACGTGCTCGAGCACCACAAACCAACTGCCGATGACCGAATCATCTGTACACAATCCATACACCTTGGGCACCGGAAATCCGAGCGGACCCAAGGCGGCCATAACTCGCGCTTCACGATCAACGGCATGCGCGCCTTTCAGGATTTGTCCAGGTGGCTTGCGGCGTAGCACGTAAGCGCGCTGCGGGGTAATCAGCTTGAAGGTGGGATTCGACTGTCCACCCTTGAACTGCTCGATGGTCAATGGTCCCGAAAAATCAGCCACGTTAATGGTCAACCACTGGCTCAATGCCTGTTCATTGATTTCGAACCCGGCACGAACCGGAGTCGTTCCCGCATTACTCGCCTCGTCAGTCACCCTTGATCTCCACTTCTTCGCCAGCAAAGCGCGTGATGGCGCTCGCCTTCCGCCGTATTTTCTTTGGCTGACAACACCAATCGCTCACCCTCGAGCGCAGCCTCTCGCCACTGCAGCGTGCCGATCAGACCCGGGTTCAGGGCGAGAGTCACTTCGTGCAGTACCCGGTTGGTATCGAACCGCCACCGACCGGCATAACTGAAGTAGCCATCGAAGGCGGCCGCCTTCTCCTGCACGCTCGCGAGGCGCGGGTTCGTCTGCGAAAGCGCCTTGCGCCCCGCCGCCATGATGGTGGCGGTCATGAAGCCATCTGGTGTGTACAACAAAAGACCACTGGCACCCACGCCAAACGGATGTGAGATACGCCCATCCGGATATCGAATCTGCCAGTCCTGATATTCCCAGGCGCCGTGAAACTGCTCCGGAGTCATGGCGAAACCGTGAGTCATGCGCCGATTTTTTTGAGGTGGTTGCGTTTGATGCGCCGAGCCAATGAATATAAATGCACTTCGGATGGACCATCGTAGACTCGGAACCCGCGCATTTCGCGCCATATCTTGGCAACAGGAGTTTCATCGACGATGCCGCTGCCACCCAACACCTGCACACAGCGATCGACGACTTGAAACAGGATCTCTGCACAGCTGTATTTGGCCATGCTCGAGTCACTGGACGCGCGACTACCCTGATCCAGGGTCCAGGCCACGTAGTCGATCATCAACTGGGTCTGCTTGAGATCCACCTCATTCTGCGCAAGCTTGAATCCCACACCCTCATGATCAATCAAGGCCTGACCAAAGGCGCGCCGACGGCAAGCATAATCGACCGCGATATCATGGGCGCGCTGCGCGGCCCCCCACCAACGCATGCAATGGGTCAAACGGGCGGGTGCCAACCGTACCTGCGCATACTTAAAACCCTCATGCGGGGCACCCAGCACGAATTCTTTGGGGACCCGCAGGTCGTTCAACTGCAAGACACCATGGCCACCCGGCATGGTGTGATCAACCGTATGCATCACCCGCTCAAGCGTGATGGCCGGGTCAGGCAAAGGCACCAAAAACATGGTGGCTTGCTGATCACCGGTACGCGCCATCACGATGCCAAAGCCCGCGCCCTCGGCGCCGGTGATAAACCATTTGCGGCCGTTGATCACCCAGTGATCGCCTTGCTCGACCGCGGTCGTCAGCAACATACCGGGATCGGAGCCTGCGCCGGGGTCCGGCTCGGTCATAAAAAAGGCGGAACGCTGCTCGCCAGCGGCAAGTGGCCGCAAAAAGCGCTCTTTCTGCGCCGCTGTCGCCACACGCTCAAGCATGTGCATGTTGCCTTCATCAGGCGCAGCACAGTTCATGGCGAGCGGACCTAGCAGCGAATAACCCGATGCCCGCAAGACCGTCGCGGTTTCGCGTTGATTAAGTCCGTAGCCGCCCCACTCTTCCCCGACCTGGGGCGACAACAGACCGGCGGCAGCGGCTTTTTGCCGCAACTCGCGGACCAAACCGTCATCCAGCCCATGCTGCAATGACGGGTGCTGCTCGTACGGAATCACCACCTCACGAATGAATTCTCGGGTGCGCTGTTCCAGCTCGAGTTCGCGAGCGCTGCGTGTGAAATCAATCATGTTTTGAGTATCCTCGGAGTGTGGTGCGTCGAACAAGACACCAAAGCCAATACTAGCCTGCCTGCGGCAGCCCTCACAGGCCACGGGTGGCGCACGACGTCGGCCCTCCTGTATTGGCATTGCGTGTATTAGCATCGCGCTCATGGTGCCGAGCTCACCCAGACCTTCAATTCTCGCGGCGGTGCTCGCCTTGGTCGGGGTGCTGAACGGTGGCAACCTGGCACAGGCGCAGCGCATCACGTTCACCGCCCAGGAGGCCAAGCTCGCGGGTATCGAGTTGCGCCATATCAAGGGCGAGCTCGTGAACCAGGCCTCGCTCACGGGCCGATTGCAATTCAAAACCCGCGACCACTGGCTGAGTCAACGCGATGTCAACTTGCGACTCGATGCGCGACTGGATCAGCAAGGCTGGCGTGTGGCACTTGCTCCGTTCACCCTGCCGGTGACAATCATCCCGGACTTGACTGCCACCCTCGAACTTCACGGCGAACTCATTGGCAAGCAATTAATCAGCCCCGAGCTTGCAAGCTTGCAGCTTGATATCAAAGATTTACAGTATTCAAATTCCACGGGTACCACTGCCGCCGAATCGCTGAATATTCAAACTCATCTCGATATCACACCCGTCGCTGGCAATTCTATCTTCGGCCTCATTGGCAGCTCTTTCGAGCTCGAAGCCACGAGCCCTCAGGGGGAGGTACTGGCGGGCCCGACGTATATCGATTTCGCCAAACATCCGCTGCAACTGCAGTTGAGCGGCACGCTCAAAGACTGGTCTCCCTTGCATGTAGTACTGACCGCTGGCGAGGTCAACCAACCGCGGTTGCTGCAGGCCAAAGCCGTAATGCAAACCCATTTGATAGCATCGTCTCCGGACCCTATCGGCATTCAGGTCGAACAAGCTGAAGTCGATCTTTCCTTGATCTTCCCGGGTGCCTATCAAAGTCTGTTTCGTACCGCGCTCGCCGGCACCCTGCTCGGCAATCTGCAAACCGAAGGTCGTATCAACGGGGCTGCCATAATCCGCCAAAACACACCCGTTCAGGGCTCTCTCTCGCTGCAGGACGTTTCGCTGACCGATCTTCGAAATAGCGCGCTGGAGATCAAGGACTTGTCCGGCATGCTGCATTGGCAACCCGACACCCAGCTCACCCCCCTCAGCTCGGACCTTCGCTGGCGGTTCGCATCACTCAATGGCATTCCCGCGGGGTCTGCCAGTCTGCAGTTTCTTTGGCAGGCCGATCACGTGGTCTTGATGCAGCCGGCGCGAATTCCGGTGCTCGACGGTGCACTGCGAATCGAGTCCTTCAGCGCGCGCAACCTGCTGTCGCCGACGCAGGATATTGCCTTTGACGGCTCGCTCGAACCACTCAGCCTCTCTGCCCTCACCCGCGCAATCAATGGGCCCGAACTCGGAGGCACGCTAACCGGGCGCGCGCCGGGGGTTCGTTATCGGGATGGAAGCCTGACGCTGAGCGGCGCGCTGGAGGCGGAAATCTTTGGTGGCCGCATTGTGGGGCGCAACTTGAAGATAGACCAGGCATTCAGCCGCTGGCCTCGATTAACGGTGGATGTCGATCTGGACAATCTGGATCTCGCGTTACTGACGAGCACCTTTGACATTGGCGCGATCAGCGGCCGTATCGGCGGACAAATCAACGATCTCGAACTCTTTGGCTGGCGGCCCGTGGCCTTTGATGCCTCGATCGCCACGGTGGAAGACGCGCCCGATGCGAGGCGAATCAGTGTTCGCGCCATCAACAGCATTGCGAACATAGGCGGTTCGGCTGGTAGCGGTGTCTCGGCAGCGTTGCAAAGCGGACTGTTACGTTTCTTTGACAGCTATCGCTACCGCAGAATGGGCTTGCGCTGCAGCTTGCGTGATGATGTCTGCCTGATGTCAGGCACCACCCCCGGCACGCAGCGATTTGGCGATCGCTACACGCTGCTGGAAGGGGCGGGTCTGCCGCGGCTCGAGATCGTGGGCTACGCCGGTCGAGTCAAGTGGTCACAGCTCGTGGAGCAGATCATGACCCAGATACAGAGTGGGGCTGCGCCACAGCGTGCGCCCTGACACGGAGCGGCTGTCTAATCGACCATGGTCAGCGCTAGAATGAGGCAAGCTTATTGCACGTCGCACGCCGAGGTAGCCATCATGCGCAACTTGTTCCGGTTCAAGGTATTGCTCGCGAGCCTGTTCGTGACCGCTTGCGTGACCATCAACGTGTATTTCCCGGCGGCAGCTGCCGAAAGGGTCGCGGATCAAATCATAGATTCGGTCACGGGTGGCCAGGCTGAAAAGCCGGCTGCGACGCCGCCGCCGCAGTCGTCGCTTGCGCCTACAGCGGGCGACCTCCTGCGCCGCAGCTTGGCACGGCTCATAGAGAGTGTAATCCCAGCGGCCCATGCGCAAGCAGGCGCTGATATCGACGTGTCATCGCCGCAGATTCGCAGCATCACCGCTTCCATGCAGGAGCGGTTTGGCGAGTTGGCTAATTTCTTTGATCGTGGCGCGGTAGGTTTGACGGCGGACGGGCGGGTCGCCATCCGCGATAGCAACATTCTCGCCCTGCCGGAACGTGCGCGGGTGCGGCAGCTCGTAGCGGAAGACAACCGTGATCGCGATGCCTTGTACGCCGAGATCGCGCGTGCCAATGGCCACCCGGAATGGGAACCGGATATTCGGCAAATCTTTGCCCGCCGCTGGGTAGACCGAGGTGCCAAGCCGGGCTGGTATTACCAGGACCGTGACGGCAACTGGCGTCAAAGATAAGACTCCCAGGACCGACGCCGCCCGACCGGGCGGGCGATGGGGTCGCTGGGCCATCGGTACCGGTCTTGCGCTGGCGCTGCTGCTGGCCGTGCTGCTCGCAGTTCCCGTCGTCGTCTGGCTGAGTCGAGATGCCATTCTCAACAGCGACTGGGTACGCGCCGAAGTGCTGGCACGGGCCGAATTGGCGCTCAATCGCCGTCCGCAATGGGAAGGTGGCGTAGAGCTGAATTGGATCACCGAGCCACGCACCGACGTTCAAAATCTCTTATCAATGTCGCAATTCGTGCTGACGCTGGGAGCCGGCACGCTACCGAGTCCGGCAGGGTTTTCAGGTCAGCCGTTATCGGCGTGGAATCGTATCCAGCTCGTGATCGATGGCGGGACTCTAAGATCCTGGGCCAATGGGGATCGCTGGCAGATCCGCAAGCTCGAGATCGACGGGCTGGTGCTGCGCGGGGAGACAAATCTCGCAGGCGAGCACAACTGGGAAGGCCTGTTTGCAAGCCCGGTAGCGACAGCCACTCCGAATATCCTGATCGAGCAACTGCTGCTGCCGCACATGGCCGTACATCACCAAGCAGCCGATGGTTCGCGTTTTTCTTTGATGACTCAGGGGTTGCAGTTTGAGGAGTTGCGGCTTGATCCGGCAGGGGCATGGCAGGTGCAGCAGATTCGGCTGACATCAAACGACGGGGCGCAATTGGACCTCGCCGACGTGATGCTGACCGACGCGAGCCAAACGCCGCTGTCGCAGGCGGCGTCCTTCACCACGGGATGGCAGATACAAAATCTTTCCTTGCGCAGTTTGCCGTTGCGCGCCTTGTCCGTTCCGGCATGGTTCAACGACAGCGAGGCCCCTCTTTTCGTCCCGCAGGCGCGAGGGCGGCTCGCGGTGGGTGGCGATGGTACGAAGATGTGGCTCGAGTCGCTGCAGATCGACAGCACCCCGATCAAAGGCGAGATCGATTCAACGCCCGCAGGGATTGACCTGCGTTTGCAGCTCGGTCGTCTGCCACTGGATCCGTATCTCGGCCCATCGACGATCAGCTCGGGGGATACCAATACGGGGCTGGCAAACAAGCTGCCGCTCGATACTTTGCGCCAGCTCGGCCTGCGGGGCGATATCGAAATCGAGGAGTTGGCCTGGGGCGATGATCGGATCCGGGGCGTGAACATCCAAATTAGCCCTTGATTGTTACAGATCAGAAACAAATTACCGAACGACCAGCGGACGATGTGCGGTCGATATTTGGGTCAGACACAACCAACGGATATACTCCCGCGTCGACCATTTGGGGGCCTTTCGGAAGATCATCGTGAGCGCGCAGGACAGCAAGTTTTTCAACATCTTCAGCCTTGTGCTGGGCATTCTCATCGTCATCACTCTGATTCTGTTCGCCTTGGCGCGACTGGTGGGTGAAAACACCCAGCAGGCACACGTCAAAATCGAACCGAAGTACGTGCAAGCCGTTGAAGATCACCTCACGACGGCTCGAGTGGCCATTGCCGGTCAAGATAATTCTGCGCTGGTCATCCGCGCGCGAGGAGGTGGATCAACACCGGCACTCGCGCTGGCGACAGACGGACCCAGCGTCTACGCGACCGTCTGCGGCGCCTGCCATACCAATGGCATTGCGGGTGCCCCCCGTACTGGAGATCGCGGAGCGTGGGCCTCGCGCATTGCGCAAGGCAAAGATATTCTTTATCGGCATTCGATCGAGGGCTATCAAGGTTCAGCGGGTGTCATGCCCGCGCGTGGTGGTCGGGCGGATCTGAGCGATGAGCTCGTTCAGGCTGCGGTAGATCACATGCTGGAGCAGCTCTGACTCGCGATTGACATACCGCGCACACCTTGCGCAAAACCGCTCTCACTCGTTCTCGAGCGCCTGGCGTAATTGCAGCGCTTCGCTGATGTGCCAAAGCTCGATCGGCTGAGTCAAAAGGGGTGACTGCATATCCGCGAGCGTGCGCGAGACCCTGAGAACTCTGTGTTGAGCTCGCAAGCTCAGTGCGCGCTTGGCTGCGATACGCTGCAGTGCCGCGCGTGCCTTCAAAGAAATCCCCATCGACTCGATCTCTTTGGCGACAAGGCTGGCGTTGGCAGCGCCCTGGCGACCCACCTGCAAGGCACGGGCAGCAGCCACTTGCTCGCAAATCTCTGCCTGTCTTGATTCGGTCACCGAGTCGGCAACGGAACCTTCAGCGGCATTTTCCGTGACTGGCTGCAGAGTCACCCGTAAATCGATGCGATCCAGCAAGGGGCCGGACAGGCGGGCTCGGTAACGCGTGATGTCTTGCATACGACAACGGCACTCGCGACTGGTCCCCGCGTAACCGCAAGGGCACGGATTCATGGCGGCGACCAACTGAAAGCGAGCGGGGTACTCAGCGCGCAGCCCCACTCTGGCGAGCGCAACCGTTCCGGTCTCGAGTGGTTCACGCAAGGCCTCGAGTACCCGCCGATCAAACTCCGGCAGCTCGTCCAGAAACAACACGCCCCCGTGCGCCAAAGAAATCTCACCCGGCATCAGTCGATTGCCCCCGCCAATGATGGCGTTGGCAGAGGCAGAATGATGCGGCGCACGAAAAGGTCGCTGGATGCCATCGCCACCCGCCGAGGCGGCCAGCGCGGGCGATAACAAAGAATTCATCATCGCGATCTGCAGTCGCTCTGCATCCGTCATTGGCGGCAAAATACCGGGTAAACGGCGAGCCAGCATGCTCTTGCCGCAACCGGGTGGCCCCACATAAAGCAGGCTGTGTTCACCCGCGGCCGCCACCTGCAAGGCACGCTTGCCGATGGCCTGCCCCTGCACATCATCAAGCCAGAGCCGCTGCGCCTTGAGAAGGACGGATGATCGAGGCGTCGCACTGACGTTGCGAGCCTGTAAAGCCGTCGGCAGCTCGCGCTCGTTGCGCCACCAGGCGCAAACATCCATCAGACTTTGGACCACCCGAATTGTCTCGGGCGGCAACAGCCCAAGCTCGGCGGCATTATCATGAGGCGCGAGCAGACAACGGCCCGCTCGCTGTACCGCTATCGCCGTCGGCAAAACACCACGCACCGCGCGGACCTCGCCCGCCAGACCCAGCTCTCCCACAAATTCATGATCCTGATCAGGTCCGGCGGGCAGCTGCCCCGCTGCCAGCAGAATGCCAAGCGCAATGGCGAGATCAAAGCGTCCACCATCTTTGGGCAAATCAGCGGGAGCAAGATTCACGGTGATGCGCCCCGGCGGCAGCACATAGCCGCAGTGACCCAAGGCGGAACGCACTCGCTCACGACTTTCTTTGACCTCGGTGGCGGCCAAACCCACGATATTGAACTGCGGCAGGCCTGAGGCGAGGTGTACCTCCACTTCGACGGGAATCGACTCAAGCCCCAGCTGCGCACGACACCTTAGACGTGAAACGCTCACGATGCGCTCGGGATAGATTGAGCCGTCAGCTCAACGCTTGGCGGAAGGCTCTCCGCTGGATGGCTGAGCACTGGGAAGCTCCTCGCCGGGCGCTCTCGTCAGCAGCTCGGCCTCCAAGGAGGCCAGACGCGACTCCAAGCGTTCAAGCTCCGCACGGGTACGCTCCAGAACTTTCGCCTGAACCAAAAACTCGTCGCGCGACAACAGATCGAGTCGCGATAGGTTGGCCCGCAACACCGCCCGAAAATTGTCCTCGAGGTCGTGCCGTAACCCATGCAAACCCGGCGGCAGAGCCTCGATGAGGCGACGCGCGATTTCATCAACTCGCAAGTCCATATTTCACTCCCTTTTTGCCCCTTGATGACGCACGGACCTGATCGGCAAGCGCCAAAACAGTGCGACCATCGCCTCAGCAACGCATCAGCCTCGCCTCAAAACCGGGATTTCACCCTCAGCCCGGTCTGGCACGGAATCTGCAAAACCCTGATTGCCCTTTTCTGCAGCACGCCAAGGATAACGTGCCGGTGGGGGAAAGTTGGACGCAAAAATCGTCCGTGGGTGAATTTTGCAATGAGCGTGATGAGGCGATGAACGTTGCTGCTGGTATGCGCGATCGTCAGACCATACAAGCTCACCGACTTGCAGGTCGCCGTGGCTCGGCTTGGCGTGCAAGGCATGACCGTCATCGAAGTGCAAGGGTACGGCGCACAGGACGGTCACGAGGAACGGTATCGCAGCCAGTTGCTGCAGGTGGATTTCGTGCCTCGAGTCATGGTGCAGATTGCCGTGGATGAAAGCATCGTCGAACCGGTGATGGAAGCCATCGCCAATGTGGCAAGAACCGGAAAAGTCGGCGATGGCAGAGTTTTTGTATCTCGTCTGGATCAGGCCATTCGCATTCGTACCGGCGAAACCGGCGAGGCGGCAACCTGAAATGATTTTGGCGGAGCAGTTGCAGGGAGAACATGCATGAACAGCAAGATGACGGCACTCACCGGATCGCATGAACAAGATCCGCTCGCCCAGTCGCAACGACGCGGCACAGGCTGGATGTGGGCTTTGGCAGCGGCAACGTTGCCCGGTCTGGCTCTCGCAGACGAGGCACCGATTCCTGACAAGGGCGATACGGCCTGGATGATGGTCTCGACCTTGCTCGTGATCCTGATGACCGTGCCGGGTCTCGCACTGTTTTACGGCGGCCTCGTTCGCGCCAAAAACATGCTCTCGGTTCTCACTCAGGTGTTTTCCATTTTTTCATTGATAGCCATTCTTTGGGTGGTGTACGGCTACAGCCTCGCGTTTGGGGATGGTGGCAGCTTCAACTGGATGATTGGTGATCTGTCGAAGATGTTCCTTGCGGGCATCACGCCGGACAGCACCGCCGCCACTTTCACGGATGGCGTCGTCATCCCTGAACTGGTGTTTGTCGCTTTCCAGCTGACCTTCGGTGGCATCACCACGGCGCTGATCGTGGGCGGGTTCGCTGAACGCATCAAATTCAGCGCGCTGCTGGTGTTCTCCGCGCTCTGGTTCACCTTGTCCTATTTGCCGATGGCGCACATGGTTTGGGCCACGGGTGGATTGATCTTTGAGGATGGCGGGCTCGACTTTGCCGGCGGTACCGTTGTGCACATCAACGCAGGCGTAGCGGCCTTGGTGGGCGCATTGGTGATTGGCAAGCGCGTGGGGTTCGGCCGTGACCCGATGCCGCCGCACAATTTGCCATTTACGCTGGTCGGAGCTTCCCTGCTGTGGGTGGGCTGGTTCGGCTTCAATGCGGGTTCCAACCTCGAAGCAACCGGTATCGCAGTGCTGGCCCTGCTCAACACGATAGTCGCAACCGCCGCGGCAGCGCTGGCGTGGATGTTTGCGGAATGGGCGCTCAACAAAAAGCCGTCTATGCTGGGCGTGGTGTCGGGTGCAATCGCAGGCCTTGTTGCCGTGACTCCCGCTGCAGGACTTGTCGGCCCCATGGGAGCGATCGCGCTCGGAGCCATCGCGGGCGTGCTCTGCCTGTGGGGTGTAACAGGCCTCAAGAAATCTTTGGGCTATGACGAGACGCTCGATGTGTTCGGTATTCACGGCATCGGCGGCATTGTTGGCGCCATTGGCACCGGCATCTTCGTCGATGCGTCGCTCGGTGGCGTCGGCATGGATAACAGCATCGCCACGCAGGTGTTCATCCAGACCAAGGGGGTGCTCATCGCCATCGCCTGGTCTGGCATCGTGAGCTTCGTTCTCTTCAAGCTGATCGACATGACGATGGGCCTGCGCGTCAAGGAAGAGGAAGAACGCGAAGGTCTCGACACCGTCAGTCACGGCGAGCGCGCTTACACCGGCAATTAATCTCCGATTTACAGTTGTCCCCTGTAAAGCCTGGGGGCGGTGGTCGCAAGACTGCCGCCCCGTTTTTTTGCCCCGTCGGCGAGTGTCGGTGAGTGCTGATAAGATTCCGTGATGAATATCGGCTTCATCGGACTCGGCGCCATGGGTGGCTTCATGGCGCGCAATCTCGCCGCATCAGGTTTATTGCACGCCGTCTGGAATCGATCAGCTGACAAGGCACAAATGCTGGCCGCAGAGCTCGGCTGTGCGGTCGCCGAAGCACCGGCCGAGTTGGCATCCAGGTGTGAGGGCATCGTCATTTGCGTATCGGCAGATGCGGACCTATGCGAGGTGATCGAGGCGCTACAACCCGCATTGCAAGCCGGCGCACTCGTCATTGATTGCTCGACCGTCTCGGCCAATACCGCCCGCGAGATCGCTGGCCGGCTCGCCGAACGACAGGTGGAGTTTCTGGACTGCCCCGTCAGTGGCGGCGTCGAAGGCGCAAAGCGCGGCACGCTGGCCATCATGTGCGGTGGCTCGGCTACAGGCTTTGCAAGAGCGCAACCTGTCCTACAGGCGATGGGTAAAACCATCCGTCACTTCGGCCCAGCCGGTTCGGGTCAGGCGGTCAAAGCCACTAATCAAATATTGTGCGCTGGCATCATTCGCACTGTGGCCGAGGCTATGGCCTTTGCCCGAGCTGAAAAACTACCGCTCGATGCGGTCATCGAAACCCTCGGTCAAGGGGCCGGCTCCGCGTGGTATTTCAATAATCGCGCACCCTGGATGGCTCGGGAATCCTTCGAAGGCGGATTCAAGGTACGATTGCATGCCAAAGATTTGAGAATCTGCCGTGACATGGCGGCCGCTCACGGGGTATCGCTCGCGGTGATCGAAGACGTCCTGCGTGATTACGAGACACTGATCGAACGTGGCCATGGCGATGAGGACATCTCATCTATCTTCCGCCTCAAGCGTTTTGATTGAGATAAGGCCATGACCCACTCACAGACCAGGTTGCGCTTCAGCAAGATGCACGGCCTGGGCAATGACTTCATGGTGGTGGACCTGTCTTCCCTGGAAGACGTACCGGCACTGCAACGAGCCGAAACCTGGCGGTCTCTGGCGCATCGACGCACTGGCATCGGTTTTGATCAGGCCCTGGTGATTCTGCCACCGACACATTCTTTGGCACTGGCGCGTTACCGCATCTTCAACGCCGATGGCAGCGAAGTCGAGCAATGCGGTAACGGCGCCCGCTGCGTTGCCGAGTGGTTGAGATTGCATGGCCGATGTACAAGCGACTCGATCGTACATTTGCAAAGCGAGGGCGGGCCCGTGGAAGCACGGTTTGTGGCGCCGGGTCGTGTGTCCGTGAATATGGGAGAACCGCGCTTCCCCGCCGATCCACATCGAACACTTGTGGTGAGGGAACAGCCCGTTGCCTTTACTGTGGTATCGATGGGCAATCCCCACATCGTCGTCGCAGTCGATGATGTCGACACCGCCGCAATTGCAGCACTCGGTCCTGCACTTGAGACGCACCCCGCCTTTCCGCAAAGAACCAATGTCGGGTTTGCCCAGCTCATTGATCGCAAGCACCTCAAGCTGCGCGTGCACGAGCGCGGTGTGGGCGAAACGCAAGCCTGCGGTACCGGCGCCTGTGCGGCTGTCGCGGTCGGCCGGATTGCCGGAGAACTGGATACGGCAGTCGAAGTACTGCTGCCGGGAGGCGCGCTGCACATCGAATGGCAGGGACCCGGTACGTCGCTATGGCTGACGGGTGAAGCAGTGCTCTCTTTCGATGGCGAAGTGGCGATTTTTTGATCTGGAGACGGACATGACGACAGCACAAGAGGTATCTCAATACCTTGCAGACCATCCTGATTTCTTTGTTGACCACCCCGAGCTGCTGGAATCCCTGCATGTGCCTCACGCAGGTGAAGGCAACACCGTCTCGCTGGTCGAGCGACAGGTCAAAGTGCTGCGCGAAAGACAAGCAGCCAGTCGCGAACGTCTTGCCGAGCTCGTGCGCAATGCTCGTAGTAACGAACAGCTGGTAGATCGTCTCCACCGATTCACGTTGCGCTTGATGCACGCTCAGTCCACCGAGGAGATCCTAGCGCAACTGCAAGCGTCGATGCTTGAAGACTTTGAAGTGCCGCACTGCGTGTGGCTCGATGCCGCTGACGATCTGCGGGAGTGGATGTCCGCCGGTAAGCCACGTTGCGGCCATTTTTCACCAAGTCAAAAAGAACGCGCTTTTGGCGGTGAGCTCGCTGCAAGCATCGGCTCGATGGCACTGATTCCGATTGGAGCCGGTGCGGAACGCGGTGTGCTCGCCTTGGCGAGCCCGGACGCATCGCGCTTTGCACCGGGTATCAGCACTGATTTCCTTGAGCGCATGGGCGAGCTGCTGGCAGCCGCATGGACACGCGCTGCAGTGTCGTGAATCAGCAAGAGACGAAATACATAAAAGAATTCATCCGACATCTGAGCGGTGAGAGACGGCTGTCTACGCATACCGCACTCGCCTATCAGCGCGAACTCGATAGCCTGCTTTCCTGGTGTGCGACGACGGGGCTGACACGCTGGGGTGAGCTGGATGAGCAGCATCTACGACTGTTTGCCGCCCGTAGTCATGCCGGTGGTTTATCTCCACGCAGCATTCAACGACGCCTGTCTGCAGTGCGTAGCTTCTTGCGTTACCTCGCCCGCGAGGGGCATATCGCCCGCAACCCGGGGGTTGATGTTCGCGCACCCAAGGCGGCCAAGCGCCTGCCCCAGACGCTGGATGTGGATCAAATGTCCCGCTTGCTGCAGATCCCGATCGACACGCCACTGGCGAGGCGGGATCTCGCCATCATGGAGCTTTTCTACTCCTCCGGTCTGCGCCTGATGGAGCTCGTCACCCTGCAACTGTCGGATCTGGATCTCGTTGATCAGACGGTACGCGTCACGGGCAAAGGCAACAAAACCCGCATCGTGCCCGTGGGATCGCGCGCGCGTGAGGCCCTCGATCACTGGCTGCCGATCCGGGCGCAATGGGCGAGAACCGATGAGTCAGCGGTGTTTGTCAGCCAACGCGGACAAGGCCTGAGCGCGCGCAGTATTCAGTTGCGTATCGGTTATTGGGCACGCCATCAGGGTATTCCCGTCCATGTACACCCTCATCTCTTTCGCCACTCATTTGCGTCGCACCTGCTGGAGTCCAGTCAGGACCTGCGGGGCGTGCAGGAACTCTTGGGTCACGCCGATATTGCGACTACCCAGGTGTATACCCACCTTGATTTTCAGCATCTGGCCCGCATCTATGACCGCTCACACCCGAGGGCTCGTAAACGATGACTGACTCCTTCAACCCCCACGGCACCACGATATTGGGTGTTCGTCGAAACGGCATGGTCGCCATCGGCGGTGACGGTCAGGTCACTCTCGGCAATACCGTCATGAAAGGCAACGCGCGCAAGGTGCGTCTGCTCGGTCAAGGGAAAGTGATTGGTGGCTTTGCCGGCGGCACGGCCGACGCATTTACGCTGTTCGAGCGCTTTGAAGGCAAGCTGGATAAGTTCGGTAACCTCACTCGTGCTGCCATCGAGCTTGCCAAAGATTGGCGCAGTGATCGCTATCTTCGGCGCCTTGAAGCGCTGCTGCTCGTGGGTGATCCGCAGAAGCTGTTCGTCATCTCCGGCAATGGGGATGTGATCGAGCCGGAGCATGATCTCGTCGCGATCGGCTCCGGCGGCGCGTTTGCGCAAGCGGCAGCCAGAGCGCTGCTGGAGAACACCGACCTTGGCGCCCGCGAAATCGTCGAGCGCGCGCTCGGCATCGCAGCCGATATCTGCATCTACACGAACCGCAGTCTCGTGATCGAGGAGCTTCGGTCATGACCGTTCAGAGCCTCACGCCCAAAGCCATCGTGGCCGAACTCGACAAGCACATCATCGGCCAGGACAAGGCCAAAAGGTCCGTGGCGATCGCGTTGCGTAACCGCTGGCGAAGAATGCAGGTGGCGCCAGCGCTACAGCCCGAAATCACGCCAAAGAATATCCTGATGATTGGCCCCACAGGCTGTGGCAAGACCGAAATCGCCCGCCGCCTGGCAAGGCTTGCTGATGCCCCCTTCGTCAAGGTGGAAGCCACCAAATTCACGGAAGTGGGTTATGTGGGTCGGGATGTCGAATCCATTGTCAAAGAATTAGTGGATGTTTCTGTCAAGATGACACGCGAAGCCGAGATGGCCCGCGTCGCCGATCGGGCTGCAGACGCCGCCGAGGAACGTGTGCTCGACGCCCTGCTACCAAGACCGCGAGTGATGGGGTTTTCGACCGACGAGCCACGAGAACCACGGGATGCGGAAACGCGACAAAAATTCCGCAAGATGTTGCGCGAGGGCCAGTTGGACGATCGCGAGATCGAAATCGAATTGCGCGGTCCAGCCATTGGCATGGAAATCATGGCACCCCCGGGTATGGAAGAGATGCAGCAACAATTGCAGAGCATGTTCCAAAATCTGGGGGCAGGTCGCGCACGCACCAAGAAGCACAAGATACGCGAAGCACTCAAGCTGCTGACGGAAGAAGAAGCCGCCAAAATGCTGAATGAGGAGGAAATCCGCGCCTCAGCCGTCCGTAATGCCGAGCAGAACGGGATCGTTTTCATTGACGAGATCGACAAGATCTGTCGCCGACAAGATAGTTATGGCGCCGACGTATCGCGTGAGGGCGTACAGCGCGATCTGCTACCGCTGGTCGAAGGCTCGACAGTCAATACCAAGTACGGACCCGTCAAAACCGACCACGTGCTATTCGTGGCGTCGGGGGCATTTCACGTTGCCAAACCGTCCGACCTCATTCCAGAATTGCAAGGTAGATTTCCGATTCGGGTCGAACTCGATTCACTCAAGGTCGAAGATTTTGTCCGGATTCTGACCGAGCCCGATGCAGCACTGACGGTGCAATATACCGCCTTGCTGCAAACCGAAGGGCTGGCCGTGCAGTTTTTGCCTGACGGAGTACGCCGACTCGCCGAGCTGGCCTGCCAGATCAACGAGCGCACCGAAAATATCGGCGCGCGCCGGCTGCACACGGTCATGGAGCGCTTGCTCGAAGAGGTGTCCTACGATGCCTCGGACCGCCAGGGCGAGACTTTGAGCATCGACGCAGCCTATGTTGAGGACAAACTGGGAGCTTTGAGTGAGAACGAGGATTTGAGCCGATTCATTCTTTGATTCGGCGCGCCGGCGAAATCAGCTGTAGTACTGGGCAGCGAGCAGATCAAGCCGCTGTTCAAAATCAAGCCCGGTGGGCAGCAGCACACACCCAGATGGGATTTCGGCTGAGGTGACGAGCCTCGCGGCGATGCCACCCACCCATACCTCACAACGCCCATCAAGAGCGCTTGCAAGACGCCCAAGCTGATCAAGTGCCGGCACCTCGTTTTCTGGCATGACCAAAGAAATCAATACCGCCCTTGCCTCGACTTCAAGCGCAAAACGGGCGATTTCTTCAGCTGGGCAATCCACACCCAAATAATGGGTACGAAAACGACGGGTCGCGGCCAACCAGCTGCACATCAAGATCCCGAGCTCATGGCGTTCGCCCGAGAGCGTGGCGAGCACCAAACAAGGCCCTTGATCGGAACGGAGATAACCCCGCGAGACCGAAATGATCAGACGTTTGACGATATCCGTGACCATGTGCTCCTGCGCGATGGACACTTCACCTTGGTGCCAACGCTCACCAATCTCGCGCACGAGCGGAACGAGCACGGAGTTGACCACCTCATTGGGGGGCAACAAGGCGAGCGCAGAGGTCAGCACTTCTTCGACACCCGAGGGGTCCGAATGCAAGGCCGCATCGAGCGCCCGGTCCACGTAGGTCTGACCCCGGGCGACCGCGGAACGCGCATGGCCACCGGAATCAGCGACCAGCTTGGCGAGATCGTCTTCGGAGAGCTGGGCGAGACGGCTAATCGTGTGTCCGAGTTCCGTCGCCGAGCGCAGCAAGCGCAAGCGAGCGACGTCTGTCGCCGAGTAGGTTCTTCGGCCCGACCCATCGCGTGAGGGCTGCACTACCTCATAGCGGCGTTCCCAAGCCCGCAGGGTTTCGACCGTCAATCCGGTCGCTTGCGCCACCGCCTTAATCGTGAATTGACCCCCAGTACTGGGGTGGGTGGCAGGCTTGTTCATGGTTTGTACAGCTTAAACATGTACAAGATATTGACAGAGTTCCAATTCAATGTCATCCTCCTTTCCAGTCAGCCGGCCAAGCGTAGGCATCCATGCGGTACGCGCCCCTGAAGTACGGAGTAAAGCTCATGAAGAATTTCAACATCAAGACGACGCTCGCAGCGGCGGTTTTGGGTCTCTCTTCGGTGATGGCCGCCGCCTCGGGCGGCAGCACGGTTCTCGACGTCGCCAAGGAGAAGGGTAACTTCAACACCCTCGCCAAGGCGATCGAGGCCGCCGGCCTGCAAGAAACCCTCACGGCCAATGGCCCGGTCACGGTCTTCGCGCCCACCGACGAAGCCTTTGCGAAGCTGCCAGCCGCGCAACTCGAGGCGCTGCTGCGTCCCGAGAACAAGGATCAGCTGGTCAAGATCCTGACCAACCATGTGGTCGCCGGCCGTGCTCTCGAAGCCGATGACCTCAAGCGTACTCGCAGCGCCAAGACGGTCGCGGGCGAAGAAGTGAACATCGAGTTGAAGCGCGGCCGCGTCCGAGTGGAAGGCGCTCGCGTCACGGGCGACTACATCGCCGACAACGGCGTCGTGGTCGCCGTGGATACGGTGCTGATCCCGAACTGAGACCATCTTCGCCAGGACACGGCGGCTCGTCTGGGTCGCCGGACCGGACAAGGATTGTCCGGAGTATGGAAACACCCCCCGTCCATGGAAGACACGAAAGGGGCAGATCGAAAGATCTGCCCCTTTTCCTTTACTGACCGGCCGCTCGGCCTGCCCATCATCCACCTTGCGAGCAAACCCGGCGCTGCCCGCGTGACAGCGAGTGACGGTTGTTAGCATGGGGCCATGTTTCGAACTACGACCGTCGGCAGTCTGCCCAAACCGGACTGGCTTGCAGAGCCGGAAACCCTCTGGCCCTCGTGGCGGTTAACAGGCGACGCCCTACCGGCGGGTCAACGCCGCGCCGCCCTCGAATGGCTGCAAGAACAGGAAAATGCCGGTCTCGATATCGTTGGCGACGGCGAACAGTTCCGCATCCACTTCGTCCACGGCTTTCT
>CAZHLL010000001.1:92397-155794 GCA_964533305.1 uncultured Acidibacter sp. | reverse complement strand
ATGATGCTCAATCCTCAATTGCGGCAACCCGGGTTGAGTTGTCGTAGAACGTATAAGAAAGCGTGACGCGATCGATGTGGGTTGGCAGTGCCGGATCCACCACGAAACGTACCGGCATGACGCGCTCTTCATCTTGTGCGAAATGCTGGGGCGTGAAACAGAAACATTCGGTTTTGCGAAAGAAGGCCGTGGCTTTGCCCGGAGCGACATTGGGAATGGCCTGCGCCACGGTATCGCGTCCGGTGTGGTTATGAGCCACGTAATCGACTTCATAGAGCTTGCCGGGTTGGACCTCAAGCTCGTGAATGACCGGCGAGAATTCCCAGCTTCCGACGCTTGGCAGATCAGCAATGAATTCCACGGTTACCCGACGCTCGGGGTCGGGTTTGGCAGGGCTCGCGATCACCGCGGTGGACGGCCGCAATAAATCTTTGGGATTGCCCACTCCCGTGATGTCGCAGAGCACTTCGTACAAGGGGACGAGTGCAAAGCCGAACGCAAAGGAACCGGCGGAGATGCCAAGCAGTCGCAGCAGCAGGCTGCGGTTGCGTTGTTCGCGATCCAATTTCATGTTCGGAAACCCAACACGGACATCATGATGAAAGCCACATAGAACCCGAGCGCAACACAACCCAGCAGGATCGCGCTGCGTCTGACACGTCGTGAACGCTCTGGGTCTGGTTCATTCATTAATGCTGCGCCACTCCCTTGGCCACCACGTCACGCGTCGGCGGCGGATCCCAGCTGTGGTACGGAGCCGGGGTCGGCAATTCCCAATCGAGACCCTTGGCTCCTTCCCATGGCCGCTCCGGCGCCTTTTCGCCCGAGCGCACGGCTTGCCAGACGATGTAGACGAACAGCAACTGCGAGAAGCCAAAGAAAAACGCGCCGATGGAAGACACCATGTTCCAGTCAGCGAACTGCGTTGAGTAGTCGGGGATGCGACGTGGCATGCCGGCCAGACCTAGGAAGTGCTGCGGGAAGAACAGGATGTTGACGCCGATGGTCGACAACCAGAAGTGCAACTTGCCCAGTTTCTCGTTGTACATGCGGCCGCTCCACTTGGGCAGCCAGTAGTAGACGCCCGCCATGATGGCGAACACGGCACCCGGCACCAGCACATAGTGGAAGTGCGCCACCACGAAGTAACTGTCGTGGTATTGGAAATCCGCCGGCACGATCGCGAGCATCAGGCCCGAGAAGCCACCGATGGTGAACAGGAACAGGAACGCAAGCGCAAACAGCATTGGCGTTTCGAAGCTGATGGAGCCCTTCCACATGGTCGCGCACCAGTTGAACACCTTCACGCCCGTCGGCACCGCGATGAGCATGGTCGAGAGCATGAAGAAGAGCTGCCCTGCGAGCGGCATACCCACCGTGAACATGTGGTGCGCCCAGACGATGAATGACAGGAAGGCGATCGACGCCGAGGCGTACACCATCGATTCATAACCGAACAGGGGCTTGCGTGAGAAGGTCGGGATGATTTCCGAGACCACGCCGAAGGCCGGCAGAATCAAGATGTAGACCTCAGGGTGGCCGAAGAACCAGAAGATATGCTGGAACATCACGGGGTCACCGCCACCTGCGGCGGTGAAGAAGGCCGTACCAAAGAAATGATCGGTCAGCAGCATCGTGACCGCGCCCGCGAGTACCGGCATTACCGCGATCAAGAGATAGGCGGTGATCAACCAGGTCCAGCAGAAGAGCGGCATGTTGAGCAAGCCCATGCCCGGGGCGCGCATGTTCATGATGGTGACCACCACGTTGATCGCGCCGAGGATGGACGAAATGCCCATCAAGTGAATGGCAAAGATCGTGAGCGGGAAGCTGTCACCTGCCTGCAGCGACAGCGGTGGGTACAAGGTCCAGCCGCCAGCGGGGGCGCCGCCCGGAATGAACAGCGTGAGCAGTAACAGCGTGAAAGCGAACGGCAGTAGCCAGAAGCTGAAATTGTTGAGACGCGGTAGGGCCATATCCGGCGCACCCACCTGCATCGGGATCATCCAGTTCGCAAGCCCGGTCCAGGCTGGCATGACCGCACCAAAGATCATCAGCAACGCGTGCATGGTGGTCATGGAATTGAAGAACTGCGGGTCGACGAACTGCAGACCCGGCTGGAAGAGCTCGGCGCGGATCACAAGCGCCATGCCACCGCCGATGAAGAACATCAGACAGGCAAACACCAGGTACATCGTGCCGATGTCCTTGTGGTTGGTGGCGAAGAGCCAACGCTTCAGACCGCTCGGGGCGTCGTGATGGTCGTGGTGTTCTGCTGTGGTTGAGTTGGCCATGATCAATTCGCTCTTGAGATGAAACTGGGGGACGGAAACTGCGTAAACAAAAATCTGAATCGAAATTCTGGGTCAAAAAACAGGGCTGACCGGCATGCGATGCCTGTGCCTTAGCCGCGCGGTGACGACGCCTCGACCGACGCCATGGTCGGTGATGCACCGGCTTTTTGCGCCGCCAGCCAATCGGCGTACTCCTGCTTGCTCACGACCTTGACCACGATCGGCATGAAGCCATGATCGCGACCACACAGTTCGGCGCATTGACCGCGATAGATGCCGGTCTTGCCCGCATCGACCTTGAACCACAATTCATTGACGTTGCCCGGGATGGCATCTTTCTTCATGCCGAACTGCGGCACCCACCAGGCGTGGATCACATCTTGAGCTGTCAACAGTACGCGGACCTTGGTGTCTTCCGGCACTACCATCGGGTTATCGACATTGAGCAGATAATCAGGCACCGCTTCGGGATCGAGGCCGGACTGCAATTGGCGGGTTTCGTCGCTGGCGCGATCCAGAGTCGAGAAAAACTTCACGTCCTGTCCGAGGTAATCGTAGTGCCACTTCCACTGATAACCCGTGACCTTGATGCTGATCTCGGAATTGCGGGTGTCCTCGATGGCGATCAGGGTGCGTGCCGCCGGGATGGCCATGATGACGAGAATGACGACCGGGATCACCGTCCAGATGATTTCCGCTTTGGTGCTGTGGGTGATCGTGGTATCTGGCTCGGCGCCTTGTGACTTACGAAAAGCCACCAGTGACCAGATCATCCAGCCGAACACGAACACACCAATGGCCACACACCACCAGAAGATGGTCATGTGCAGCGAGTAGATTTCTTTGGAAAGCTCGGTCACACCGACCGGCATATTGAGGTTGCCCCATTCCGCATGCGCAGTGAGCGGCGCGACCGTGGCGGTCAAGGCGAGCAGCAGAGCAATCGATCGGTATGCGTAAGTCATGAGTCTTTCCGAGGTGACGACACGTCAGGGACGTGGAGTGGTGCCAAAGTCGATGTTCGGGGATTCATTGATGCGTCCGATCAGCCGCCGAAGTTGCGACGCCAAGGCCTGCCTCTCCGGTTCGGTGAGGAAGGCACCCAGCTCGTGGCGGCGTCCATGCGACTCCACGCAGAGCCGGGTCGGATGCCATGCAGAACCCCCGGCGCGGATTCTAACTTGTGCCCAGTGCCGCGGAAACTCGCTTCGCCGCACGGGGGTGGTCGAGTGGTCCTCAATCGTGACCAAAGCGGGGGTGATGACAATGGTTTGCCGGTGCTCGCGACGGGCCATGCTGGTCTTGAGAGCCCAGGCCAGCAAGGCAAGTTCCAGGCCCGCAAACGGCAGAACTGGCCAAAAACCCATGAACGTCACCGGCAAAGCGACAGACATGGAGGCTAAACCCACGCTGGCAAAAAATAATTTCGCGCCTCGCGGGCTGAGCGAGCAATGCGGCGCGATGTCGATGCGGGTTTCCTGCGTGTCCATGATCAGCCGGCCTCGATGCAGCATCGAATCATAACTTCAGCTAGAAAAACACGACCAGTCAATGAGTTACGTCAATTATCAATAGCTCGTTTGAATCGCCATCAGGCGGTCGACGCAGGGGCCGAGCACCGCATTCAGCGCCGGCCGGGTGGCGGGTTGATCACCGCCGGGGTTGAAGCCAAGGTCAGCGAGCGGTGGCCTGCCCAGCAGATCGGTCAGGCTTTGCACATTTTCGTCCGCCCTCAGCATGTGCGGGTCGATCCGGTTCGCCACCCAGCCGGCGGTCCGCAGCCCGCTATCGATGATCGCGCGCCAGGACAGGACCGCGTGATTGAGACAACCTAGGCGCACACCAACCACTAAAATAATAGGCAAATCAATAGCTTGGGCCATATCAGCGATGCTTTTGCCGGCCCCCAGCGGTGCTTGCCAGCCGCCTGCCCCTTCCACCACCAGACAGTCGGCGTGCGCGCCGAGCGCGTGTGCCTGCTGTGCAATGAGCGACAGATCGATCTCGACCCCCGCTTCGGCTGCGGCCAGATGAGGCGAGATCGGGGGCGCAAGACAATACGGATTCACGTCCGCGTAAGGCCAATCCACTCCGCTGGCTTCAATTAACGCCAGCGCATCCTCGTTGCGCCAGCCTGCCGACGTCGAGCGCGCTCCCGCTGCGACCGGTTTCATCACGGCCACCCGCGCGCCCTGTGCGCGCAGCGCCCGACAGAGCGCCGCGGCAAACCAGGTTTTGCCGATCTCGGTGTCGGTGCCGGTGATGAAGCAGCCGCGTATCGCTTTAACCATGGTGTCTCTTTTTCAGCCTCTTTTTTTCACGGACTCCAACGGTATCCGTACTTCGTTGGCGCCTTCGGCTTGCACGCTGGGCCTGTGGCCACCGCCATGGCCATCCGTGCGCGGCGCCGGCGCAAAGGCCGAGCCATACACAATTTCCCAGGTCGATCTGGTCGAGAAAATTCTTTGATAGTTCGCCATCATGGCGGCGAGCTTCGCCTTGCCTGTCAGGCTGCGGCGTCGCTCCTGCAACGAATTACGCGCACCTAGGTCTTTGAGTTCCCGCAGCAAATCTTTGACCCCCGCATGCTCTCGCTGCAATCGGTCGACATCCAGTACCGGCTCCGTGAGTCCCGCGCGCGCCATAGCCGTGCCAAGGTCATGCATGTCGATGAAATCATTGACATGTGGCTGATCATCAACGGTGGCCCAAGCGGCACGCAGCTCCTGCAGCGTCAGCGGACCAAACGTGCTGCACAACAGCAAACCGCCGGGCGCCAACACCCTGCAGATTTCGGCAAGTGTGCGGTCCGGCGGGCTACACCACTGCAGCATGAGGTTGCTGAACACGAGTTGTACGCTACCGCTCGCGAGCGGCAGTGCTGCCGCATCGGCCGTGATGTAGTCCGATCGCCGCCCGCCTGCGCCGCGTAGCATATTTTGCAATCGGCTCCACCAGCTGTGCTGCAAACGTGCTCGGGCACGGGCTTTTTGCAGCATGGGCAGTGCAAGATCCACCGACACCAGGCGTGCTGCAGGAAATCTTTGTTGCAATGCCTCGGTCGCGAGCCCGGTGCCTGTACCCAGATCCAGAATCACCGCAGGTTGCAGTTTGAAATGATCGAGTCTAGACAGTAGCTCCTCGCGCGCCAACGCCTGCAGAGCGGCTGCGGAGTCATAGCTCTCGCTTGCCCTGCCGAACGCGTTGGCGACGGATCTGCGGTCAATGGCGTGCGCGCTCGTCGACAGCGACTCATCTATCATTGCAGGAACTCCTGCAGTAGCGCGTGAAGATGCTCGGGGTGAGAGAGAAAGGGCGCATGACCGCAGCGCGGGATTTCCAAATACAGCGCGTTGGGCAAGCTTTGCGCCAAAGATTTGGAGGCCTCAGGATGCACGATCCGATCGTATTGGCCCGCGACCACCAAGGACGGTTGCTGGATCGACGACAGACGTGATCTTTGATCTGTGGTCCGCAGCCATTCCAGCGCTGCAACCAGTGCAGCGTCGGCCCCTGCGCCGCCCGCGCGCAGCGATTGCTGTAGGCGGCTCAGGGTATTCGTGGCCGCCGTGCTGCCGCGTACTTGCAACGCCAGAAAGTCGGCGATGGTTCTCGTGGGATGGCGGCAGAGTTGTGTCGCCAGCATATCGAGCGTATTGGTCGTCACTGCATGCGGCCAATCCACAGACTGCGTGAATTTGGGTGTGGCACCGACCAAGACCAATCGGCTCACTCGTTCGGGCGCCACCGCCGCGATCTCCACGGCCACCTGGGCGCCGAGCGACCAGCCGAGAAGATCAAAAGTCGGCGGCATCTGCGCGAGCATATGTGTGGCGAGCGCTGCAGGTGACCAGACGTCGCTCGCTTCGGCCATGCCATGACCGGGCAGGTCTAGAGCGATGCAATCTCGCCCAAGCTGTTCGACCAAATCGTCGAATACGCGTCGATTGAGTGCCCAGCCGTGCAGCAAGACCAAGGGTTTCATGGACTCGTTTCCACAAGTATGTCCGCGATTGCTTGCAGCAGGGCATCGATCTCGGTCGGGTCATGCCGTGCAGACAAGGTGACCCGCAGGCGTGAGGTACCTTGCGGGACGGTGGGTGGCCGGATCGCAGCGACCGCAAAGCCTCGTTCACGCAATTTTTGACTTACCTGCAGACTGCGTTGCTCTGCTCCCAGAATCATGGGCTGTATCGCCGAATGGGAGGCGAGCAGCGGTAACTGAAGTTGCTGTGCGCGTTCGCGAAAGTGTTGGATATTGGTTTGCAGAGTCTTTTGGCGCCACGACTCGGTTCGCAGCAGCGCAAGGCTCGCACGGGTTGCCGCCGCTACAGCGGGCGGCAAGGCCGTGGTGTAGATATACGGCCGAGCGGTTTGCATCAGCCATTCGATGAGCGCTGCGTCGCCCGCAACAAAGGCGCCAAAACTGCCGAGTGCCTTGCCAAAGGTACCAATCAGTACCGGCACCTCGGCGCTGCCGAGTCCAAAGAATTCACAGCATCCCGCGCCATGTTGGCCAATGGTGCCGATACCATGAGCATCATCCACAACCAGCCAAGCCTCATATTCTTTGGCGAGCCGGGCAAGCTCGGGCAACGGCGCCAAATCTCCATCCATGCTGAAGACCCCGTCCGTGACCACAAGCCGCGAGGCTGAAGGCTGCTTGGTGATGGCGGCGGCGAGTCGCTGTCGCGCATCGTCGACATCGCCGTGCAAGTAACGATGCAGACCGCGCGGGGCTGCCAATCGGGCAGCATCAATCAAGGAGGCATGATTGAGCCGATCCTGTAGCACGATGGCGTGGGTACCACTCAGTGCCTGCACCACACCGAGATTGGCCATGTAGCCGGTCGAGAACACCAGCGCACGCTCGCGACCGGTGAACACGGCAAGCTCCTGCTCAAGCGCTTCGTGCTCTTCGGTGTGACCATTGACGAGATGGGATGCGCGGCCGCCGGCGCCGTGGTGTCGGGCGGCGCGCGCCACCGCCTCGATTAGCTGCGGGTGATCACATAAACCCAGATAATCATTGCTGCAGAAGTCCCGCAGGCCGACAGACCGCGCAGTTCGCTGTCGACGCCTGTCTTGCGAATCGAGCTTGGCCAGTGCGTCGTGCAGCGCCTCAGGCGTGCAGCGCATGCGAGGCGGTCACCATGCCGAGGCGGTGCAACAATTTTTGATCGTGCTCGACGTCGGGATTGCCGGTGGTCAGTAATTTTTCGCCGTAAAAAATGGAATTTGCTCCAGCCAGAAAGGCCAGCGCCTGCAGTTCGTCCGACATCTGCTCGCGACCTGCCGACAGGCGCACGGCTGCGTTCGGCATCAGGATGCGGGCCACGGCGATGGTGCGCACGAAATCAAAGGGATCGACGGCTGCCTGATCGGCGAGCGGCGTACCCGGCACGGGCACAAGCTGATTGATCGGAACGCTTTGCGGGTGCTCTGGCAGATTGGCGAGCACCTGCAACATCCGCGCCCGATCGGTCACGGTTTCGCCCATGCCGACAATTCCCCCGCAGCACACTTTCATGCCTGCTTCGCGCACGGCTTCGAGGGTGTCGAGGCGATCCTGGAAGTCACGCGTGGTGATGATCTTGTCGTAAAACTCCGGAGAGGTGTCGATGTTGTGATTGTAGTAATCGAGGCCCGCTGCACGTAATTCTTTGGCTTGGTCGGATGTCAGCATGCCAAGCGTCGCGCAAGTCTCCATGCCGATCTCGCGCACGCCACGGATCATGCCGCTCATAATCTCGAGGTCTCGTTTCTTTGGCGAGCGCCAGGCTGCACCCATGCAAAATCGGGTTGCGCCGGCATTTTTGGCGGCTCGGGCGCGTTCGACCACATCATCGATTGCCATCAGCGCTTCGCGGTCGAGGCCGGTGTCATACCGCACGCTCTGTGGGCAGTAGGCGCAATCCTCCGGGCAAGCTCCGGTCTTGACCGACAGCAAGGTGCTCATCTGTACGGTGTTGTTGGGCTGACACGCCCGATGCACGGTCTGGGCCCGAAAGATCAGGTCCTGAAAAGGCAGGGCGAACAGTGCTTCGACCTCTTCCAGTGCCCAGTCGTGACGCAGAGCAGGGCTCTGCGCATGGCCTGCATTTGTACTGACTTTGGTCGGATTCATGGTTCGACACTCCCGGGCGAATGGATTCAGCTGGCCGCGGCATGTTCAGCATCAGCGCGGAGACTGTCAACTTGCAGGTTATCGACGGGTCGACAATACGGCATACGCTCGGCCACCTGCGGTTGCCATGGTGGTGGCGTCTCGGTCATCGCTTGCTCGCGGCTCGATGCGTGTTCTGCAACCGGCGTGGGGATTTGGGTGATATCGATTTGTGCGAAGCGTGTCTGCACGCCTTGCCGTGGTCAGTGGCGCAAGCGGTACCCACGCGGGGTGGTGCCGTCTCGGGTGGTGCCGTCTCGGCAGCGGTGACTGCGTTGTTTGATTACCGTCCGCCCGTCAGCACCGCACTGATCCAGCTTAAGTTTCATGCGGATTTTCGCTATGCCGCCGTACTCGGTACGCTCTTGGGGCTGAGCTCGCGCCAAGCGTGGGCGGAGTCCTGCGCGCCGCGGGCGGGGCGGCTGGTTCCGGTGCCATTGCACCCTCACCGTCTGTGCGAACGGGGGTTCAATCAGGTGGCCTGGATTGTCCGCTATGCGAGCCACGTCAGCGGCTGGCCCATCGAGCCCCGGTTGCTGCAACGGGTGCGGCCGACGCAGGCCCAAACCCGTCTCGATGCGCGAGCGCGGCGCCTCAATCTGAAAGATGCCTTCCAGTTGGGCTCGGCTGCATCCGAGCCGTCGCCCGCCTCAACGTCATCGATGCTGATATTGATTGACGATGTCGTTACCACCGGAGCCACGCTCGAGGCTGCCTCCGCCGTGCTGCAAGCGGCGGGTGAGGTTCAACCTTGGGCGGTGGCCAGGGCGATGCCGGCAAACATGACCAGCCCGATGGTCTGATTGCCAAGAAAAGCCCTGAAGCAAGCCGCTCGCTCGCGATTGCGCGCCCACCACAAATGTCGATGGAACAAGATCGCTGCAACCAGCACCGCAGCGAAATAAACCATGCCAAGACCCGCCATGTCACCGATCTTCCAGAGCCCTGCAATCATTAAAAGTTGCAGGCTGGAGATGACGGCGAGATCCGCTCGGCCAAACAGCAATGCGGTCGAATGGATGCCGAGCTTGCGATCGTCATCGCGATCGACCATCGCATAATAAGTATCGTAGATCAGCGCCCAGAGCACGGTGACCGCAAAGATCAGCCAGCCGAGACTGGACACTTCCTGCTGCACCGCGACAAAGGCCATCGGCACTCCCCAACCGAAAGCGATGCCGAGATAAAGCTGGGGTGCAGGAAAAAATCTTTTGAAAAAGGGATAACTCAGCAGCAGTGCAGCGGCCACCACCGCGAGCAGTACGGTTTTTTGATCGAGCATCGAGACCAGTCCGAGTGCAAGCAGCAGCAGCAGGGCGCATAAACCGAGTGCTTCATGGGGCGACACCCTGCGCGCTGCCAGAGGCCGCTCGCGGGTGCGCTCCACGTGGGGGTCGATATCCCGATCTGCGAAATCATTGATGATGCAGCCTGCGGAGCGGGTGAGCACGGTACCCAGAACAAAGATCGTCAATATCCCGAGCGGCGGTATACCGTCAGCCGCGATCCACAGCGCCCACAGTACCGGCCACAACAAAAGCAGGATTCCCACGGGCTTGTCGAGACGCATCAGCAGCAGGTATTCGCGCAGCCTGCGGCGTAAAGCAGGTGATCCGATGATCATGTTTCGGTGCGGGTTGGCAGCGTGGAGGTTGACAGACTTTCGGCGGCTGCGATCGCTGGCAGGAAGATTTCATAGAGATCAAAAGGATCGTTGCCCAGATGAAAAGCCGAGTGCCGGACCCAAAGATTGCGGGGGGGAAGTCGCGCTTCGCGCAAGGCGCGTTCAACCACCCAGGACTGTGTACCGAGTAGCGCATAGCGTGGCGCTGCGCGTTCCAGATCGCTACGCGCAGCCAGCGCTTCGCCTAGCGTATTGCGTCCGAGATTCGTGAGCCAAGCGTGCGCTTGCAGGGTGCTCTGCGGTATCCGTGTGTGTGCGAATAGCCAAAGATTATCCGCGGTGCCCATGGTGATTTCACGGACATGCTCTGCCTGCATGCGCCCCTCATGCAGCACTTGCATGCGAAAACCGCTGCCTGCTGCGGCACGGATACGCTCGGTAAGCAGTCCTGGTGTCAGCAACCAGGAACGCAGCCGCGCGTCCGCTTCATAGCAATTGAGCGCGCTCGCGGGCAACCACATCGCCGCCGATGGCACGGCGGGTGGCACGGCGCCTGCCGCTGAGGAAGTCAAAGATTTCTCAACCAATGCGGGCATACTTGTCATCGTGGCCGATCCAACGCGCGGTCAAGGGCGCGATTGTAGCTGGGTATTGTCGCAGCAGTTGTTCGGCCGCCTGTTGTACTTCGGGCAGCAGATCGGCATCGCGTTCCAGATCCGCCACACGCATCCGTGCAAGGCCGGTTTGTCGGGTACCCAGCAATTCGCCAGGTCCGCGTAATTGCAGATCGCGGCGCGCGATTTCAAAGCCGTCCGTCGTGTCCCGGATGGCGTTGAGTCGTTGACGAGCGAGCGTACCCAAGGGCGCCCGATACAGCAGGACGCAAGTGCTTTCCGCGCTGCCCCGGCCAACGCGGCCACGCAGCTGATGCAGTTGTGCGAGCCCCATGCGTTCGGCGTTTTCGATCACCATTACGCTCGCGTTCGGCACATCGACGCCGACTTCGATGACCGTGGTTGCGACGAGCAGCTGCGTTCGTCCGGCTTTGAACTCGTTCATCAAGGCGTCTTTTTGCCGCGAAGGGAGACGGCCATGGACCAAGGCCACCTTGAGCGAAGGCAGCGCGGCGCTCAAGGTCGCCGCCATTTCTTCGGCGGCTTGATAATGCAGTTCTTCGGATTCTTCGATGAGGGGGCAGACCCAGTAAGCCTGTCTGCCTGCCCGGCACGCGAGCTCGACCCGCTGTACCACCTCATTACGCCGGCTGTCCGGCAATACCACCGTGCGCACTGGCGTTCGACCCGGTGGCAATTCATCAATGATGGAGAGATCGAGATCCGCATAAGCCGTCATCGCCAGAGTGCGTGGAATCGGAGTCGCGGTCATGATGAGCTGATGTGGTCTTTGGCTCGGGCCCTGTCCTTTTTCCGCCAACCTCAAGCGTTGCTGTACGCCGAAACGATGTTGTTCATCCACGATCACGAGCGCGAGGTTCGCAAACTCCACACCTTGCTGAAAGAGCGCGTGCGTACCCACCAACAGAGAGACCTCACCGCGTTGCACGGCCTCGATGGCGCTGCGTCGGGTGCGTGCCGGTTGCGACCCACTCAACAGGGCGACCGTCAGACCGAGCGGACGGAACCAGGCATCCAGATTGCGAAAATGCTGCTCAGCCAAAAGTTCGGTCGGTGCCATCAGCGCCACTTGTTGACCGCTGCCGATTGCGGTGGCGGCCGCCACAGCTGCGACCACGGTCTTGCCGCAGCCGACATCGCCTTGCACCAGCCTCAGCATAGGCGTGGTCAGTCGCAAGTCATGGGTGATTTCTTTGATCACACGATGCTGTGCCGCCGTCAGTGCAAACGGCAGTCCCTGCATGAAACGATCAGCCAACTGCCGGGTATCAGCGAGCGGGATGGCGACATCGGTTCTGGCTGACTCGCGCAGCTTGCGCAAGGCAACCTGATGAGTCAGCAGCTCCTCGAAGGCGAGTCGACGCTGGGCCGGGTGTCGCCCGGCATCCAGCTCTTCGAGCTCAGCATCCCGTGGCGGTTGGTGCACGACTTTCAACGCTTCGCTGAGCATCGGCAAATCGAGCTTGGCAATGATCTCCTTGGGTAGCCAATCTTTGATTACTGCCGAGGTCAGCTTGAGTGCCTGTGCCACAAGTGCACGCAGGCGCGCCTGACTCAGGCCTTCGGTGGATGGGTAAATCGGCGTCAGTACGTCTTCGAGTTGGGCAGCACCATCAAGTATTCTTTGGTATTCGGGATGAACCATTTCGAGGCCCGTCGGACCGCGACGTACCTCGCCGAAGCAGCGCAGTTTGCTGCCGCGGGCGAGCCCCTGTTGTTGTGCAGAGGAAAAATGGAAAAACCGCAAAGTCAGAAAGCCGGAGCCATCAGCGATACGACACAGCAATTGACGTCGACGCCGAAAAACGATTTCCGCAAGCTGTACCTGGCCCTCCACCACCGCCCGGGTCCCGGACATCAGGGCGCCGATCGGCTGGATCCGGGTGCGGTCCTCGTAGCGAGAGGGCAGGATGAAGAGCAGGTCCTGCACTTGCTCCACACCCAGCACGGCCAGACGCTGTGCAAGCGCGGCACCCACGCCGCGCAAAGCCGTGATTGGGCGCTGTTCTGGCGGAATATCCAAGAGCGAAAGCCGGCCGGGCGTCGGCAGCGGCTTCAGTCGAGGTGGAGGATGCAGTCGACCTCGACGCGGGCTCCCCGAGGCAGCTGGGCGACACCGAGCGCCGCGCGCGCCGGCCAAGGTTGCGGGAAAAATCGAGCCATGATTTCATTGACCCGCGAAAAGTGCACGAGGTCGGTCAAAAATACTGTTACCCGCACAGCTTGTGACAAGCTACCACCGGCGGCTTCGGCGATAGCCGAGAGATTATTGAAGACTTGTTCGATTTCCGCATCGATGTCACCGCTGACGAGCTCGCCGGTCGCAGGGTCAAGTGGAATCTGGCCGGAAATGTACACGGACTGCCCCACTCGCACTGCCTGAGAATAGGTGCCGATCGCAGCGGGCGCGCGGGAAGTCTGGATGATTTGTCTCATGGTCTCTCGCCTCTCAATCGTCACGGGAACGCACGGCAAGTGTACGCGAGACGCGAATCACTTCGGGCATTCGGCGGATGACGCGGATGATCTGTGCAAGATGGCGCCGGTCGCGTACTTTCAATTCAAAGACCAGCACCGATGTTTCGGTGTCGCGTTCCTGCATGTCCACGTGATCGATGTTGGTTTCAGTGCGGGCGATGGCGGCCGCAATGGCAGCGAGCACGCCCATGCGGTTGGCGACCTCCACGCGTAACTCGCTGCTGAAACGCCGGTCAGTGCTGTCGGACCACGCCACCGTCAGCCATTTGTCGGGATGTTTGCGGTAGTCCTCCACGTTGGCGCAGGCTTCACGATGAACGACGATGCCGCGCCCGCTTGAAAGGTAAGCCAGAATCGGATCGCCGGGCACGGGGAAGCAGCAGCGCGCATAACTGACCAACAGGCCTTCGGTGCCTGCGATGGCGAGCGGCGTGGGCGCAATCGCGGTCTCGCGTTGTGTATCGGTGCCCTCACCCTCCGCATCGGGGCTTGAACCGATGCGCAGCGCAATCAAGGGCGCGAGGCGTTCGCCCAGACCGACTTTTTCGAACAGTTCATCGACGTCGGCCATGCCTTGCTCACCTGCTGTGGCAAGCAGGGTGGCTTCGCCCACATCCGCCAGCGACATCTTGAATTCAGCCAGTGATTGGTTGATTAATCTTTGACCGAGTTCGATGGCTTCGGCCCGACGCAAGCCCTTCAAAAATTGACGGATGGCACTGCGAGCCTTGGCCGTGACCACGAAGTTGACCCAGGCTGGGTTGGGCATGGCGCCTGCGGCAGTGACGATTTCCACGGTTTGTCCGTTGCGCAACTCGGTCCGCAACGGCGCGAGTCTGCGATCGACCTTGGCGGCGACACAGCGGTTACCTACGTCGGTGTGCACCGTGTAGGCAAAGTCGACTACCGTGGCGCCGCGAGGTAGACGCAGGATCTGGCCTTTGGGTGTGAACACATAAACTTTGTCCGGAAACAAATCGAGCCGCACGCTTTCCAGGAACTCTTCGGACGAGCCGCTTTCCTGCATCGCAATGAGGTTGGCCAGCCATTCGCGGGCCTGAGTTTGTTCGGCCGCATCCGACTCGCCAGCTTTGTATTTCCAGTGCGCCGCGATACCGGATTCGGCGATCCGGTGCATGTCGCGGGTGCGTATCTGCACCTCGATCGGCAGCCCATTCGGGCCGAACAGCGTCGTGTGCAGTGACTGGTAGCCATTGACCCTTGGAATGGCGATGTAATCTTTGAATCGACCCGGCATCGGACGGTAAACGGAGTGCACCACTCCGATCGCGCGATAGCAATCATCGGCGGTATCGACGATGACCCGAAGCCCGTATACATCGACGATGTCGGCGAGCGGAATACGCTTGCGCAGCATCTTGCGGTAAATGCTGTACAGATGTTTTTCGCGGGCTTCGACTTCTGCAGGCAGGCCGGTTTTGGCGAGCGCCGTGTCCATGCTTTCGGCGATGCGCGACAAAAATTCCCGCTGATTGCCGCGAGTCCGTCGCAGGGCATGCTCCATGACCTGATAACGCCGAGGGTAGAGCGCGTGGAAACCCAGATCCTCAAGTTCGAGCTTGAGGTTGTAGAGCCCGAGGCGCTCGGCCAAGGGTGCGTAGATGTCGAGCGTCTCCCGTGCGATGGCCCGACGGCGCAGCATGGACATGCCCGAGATGGTGCGCATGTTGTGCAAACGATCGGCAAGCTTGACCAGAATGACCCGCAAGTCGCGCACCATCGCCAACATCATCTTGCGAAATGATTCGGCTTGAGCCTCCTCGCGACTTTTGAACTGGATCTGGTCGAGCTTGGTGACCCCATCAACGATATCAGCCACATTCGCACCAAAACTCGCGGCGAGTTCTTCTTTGGCGATGGGTGTGTCTTCGATCACATCGTGCAAGATGGCCGCGACGATGGTATCGGCGTCGACTCGCAGCTCGGCCAGCACCGTGGCGGCTGCGAGCGGATGGGCGATGTAAGGTTCGCCGGTTTTGCGCTTTTGGCCGCGATGGGCGTCAGCAGCGAATTCGGCGGCGGATTGGATGCGTTGGGCTTGTTCGGGCGGCAGGTAAGCGCCCACCGCCGTCAGCAAATCCTCAAGGCCTGGCGTGCGTGACGAAGCGCCTGGCGGAGCACCGGGCCGGCTTTGCGCTTCGTCCAAGGGTTGCCTGCGTCAGTCTCCGAGACCGAACTGCGGGGCGCGGAAGCCCGGGTCCGGTTCCATGATGTCCGGCAGCAGACTGGGTTCTGGTTCGGGTTCCGGCTCGGGTTCCAGCAGCATGTCGGGAGTGATGTTGCCCTCGGCGATTTCGCGCAGAGCGACCACGGTCGGCTTGTCGTTTTCCCAGGGCACAGTGGCTTCGGCACCGTTGGCAAGCCGCCGAGCGCGCTGTGACGCCAGGATGACGAGTTGGAAAATGTTGTCGACGTTCTGCAAACAATCTTCGACGGTGATGCGAGCCATACCTTACCTGCCTGCTGAAAGGGCGATGCCTGAGCAAAAATCGGCCTGACAGTATACCTCATCTCGCCGGCGGTTCGACTTCGGCTCCAGTGCGGTCGCGCCGCGGGCGACTCAGTCGTCGAGCAGATGGGCGAGTAGCGATGCAAGCGGCGGCCTGTCCGCCCTCAGGTTCTCGCCCCGCGCCTGCACGATCGATCGCAGGTCTGCGAGCGCGAGATCGAATTGGTCGTTGACGATGACGTAGTCGAATTCCGCATGATGACGCATGTCGTCCACGGCATCGCGCAGCCGGCGTGCGATCACCTCATCGCTGTCGGTACGACGACTGCGCAGTCGCTCGGCTAGCGCCTGCCGCGAGGGCGGCAGCACAAAGATGCTGTGACAGCGATCACCTCGGGCTTCCATGTTGTGGCGCACCTGGGCCGCACCCTGCCAGTCGATTTCGAGGATGACGTCGTGCCCTTGGCCGAAAGCTCGCGCTAGCGCTTCGCGGCTTGTGCCGTAGTAATGATCGAACACCCGCGCATGTTCCAGGAAGCCATCCTGTTCAATCATGGCTTGAAAGCGCGGCACATCGACAAAGTGGTAGTCGCGGCCATCGATTTCATTGGGGCGCTGCGGCCGGGTGGTGTGCGAGACGCAGACCCGCAGCCCTGGCTCCTGCTCGAGCAGCGCCTTCACCAAGCTGGTTTTGCCCGCCCCGGAGGGCGCCGCAATGACAAACAGTCGTCCGCCCGACACCGTTACCTCATTCGATATTCTGCACTTGTTCACGCATTTGTTCGATCAGTACCTTCATGTCCACGGCCAGGCGGGTTGAATCGATTTCCTGCGACTTGGACGAAAACGTGTTGGCTTCGCGATTGAGCTCCTGCATCAGAAAATCAAGCCTTCGTCCGGCGGCTTCGTTGCTTGCCAGCGCCTGATGGATTTCATTGAGATGGCTTTCGAGGCGATCAAGCTCTTCGTCCACATCAGCTCGTTGCAGTAATAGAACCACTTCCTGCTCGAATCGCTCGGCATCGACGCTGGTTCCAAGCTCGGCAAGTTTACTTTGCAGACGCTGGCGTAATCTTTGACGTAGATCCGGCATGCGTTCACGTGCTTGTGCAACGAGATCGGCGAGCGCGGCGCAGCGTTGTTCGATGAGGGCTTTGAGTCTGTCACCTTCGCGCGCACGGGCTGCCGCCAGTTGCTGCAGCGCCTCGGTGAAAACCTGTCGGCAGTCGCCATGCAGGCCGTCCACATCCGCGGCGGCCTCGCGCAGCACGCCTGGCCAGCGCAGTACATCCAGAATATTGACTTGTGCTGCGGTAGCGGAGTTTTGCGAGACGCGATTGGCGATGGTGCGACTCGCCTGCAGCAACCGATCAAGCACGGCCTCATCCAGCAGCAGTTCGCGCTCGGCCTGATGACCTTCACGCCAATGAATGCTGCAGTCGACTTTGCCACGCTTCAAAACAGTGGCGAGCTGTCGTCGAAATTCGGCCTCCAGCGGGCGCAACTCTTCGGGCAACTTGAACGATGCCTCGAGATAGCGGTGGTTGACGCTGCGCAGTTCGCAAGTGAGAGGGCCTTGAGGTCCCTGCCGTTCGCTGCGGGCGAATCCGGTCATGCTATTGATCATGGTGCGCGCGTGGGGTGACGAAGGTGTATAAAGCGCGCAGTCTACCGCTTCAGGAAAAAACTGCATGCATCAAAGACCGAGTGGCCGCCGCAGCGATGAATTGCGACCGGTCAGTTTTCAGCGTGGGTTCACCCGTCATGCCGAGGGCTCCGTGTTGGTGGAGTTCGGCCATACCCGTGTGTTGTGTACGGCGAGCATCGAGGAGGGTGTCCCCGGATTCTTGCGTGGACGGGGGCAGGGTTGGATCACGGCCGAATACGGCATGTTGCCGCGTGCGACACATACCCGTTCAAGTCGCGAGGCCGCTCGCGGCAAGCAGACCGGCCGAACCCAGGAAATCCAGCGCTTGATCGGTCGGAGTTTGCGTGCGGTGGTCGATCTGCACGCGCTTGGTGAGCGTACGGTCACGCTGGATTGCGATGTACTGCAAGCCGATGGCGGCACGCGCACTGCAGCGATTACCGGTGCCTACGTGGCGTTGCAGGACGCGGTGGCCGCCCTGATGTCGCGCGGGGTCATGAATGCATCACCCCTGCATGGGCAGGTGGCAGCGGTATCGGTCGGTATTTGCGGCGGCACACCGGTGCTGGACCTCGATTACCTTGAGGACTCGCAGGCCGAGACCGATATGAATGTCGTGATGCGTGACGGCGGAGCGTTCGTCGAAGTGCAGGGCACGGCCGAGGGTCATGCATTTCGCCGCGACGAGCTTGATTCCCTGCTCGATCTCGCGGCCGGCGGCATCGCCGAGTTACATCGTCTGCAGGCGGCCGCGTTGACGGCAGGGCGCTGAATGCGGGTAGTGCTTGCGACCGGCAATGCCGGCAAGCTGCGTGAGTTTGCGGCGATGCTGGGTCCGGCCGGTTTCGAATTTGAACCGCAGTCGGCCTTCGGTATCGACAGTCCTCCCGAGACGGGTACAACTTTCTTTGATAATGCTCTGCTCAAGGCTCGGCATGTTGCGACTCTGACAGGTCTTGCGGCCATGGCCGATGATTCGGGTTTGGAAGTCGATGCGCTTGATGGTGCGCCTGGGGTGTTCTCCGCGCGGTATGCGGGGGTTGGTGCGAGCGATCAGGCGAATGTGCAGAAACTGCTAGAGGCTTTGCACGATGTTCCGCTCGCGCAACGAACGGCTCGCTTTCGCTGCGTGATTGCCTTGTTGGCAGATCCGCATGCCGAGCCTGTGTTCGGCGTGGGATCCTGGTCAGGTCGAATTCTTTTGTCCCCGCGCGGTCAGGGTGGTTTTGGTTACGATCCGGTTTTCGAGCCCATGACTTTTGAGTCCATGACGACAGGCGCTGCCGATTTCATGGGTTGTAGTGCCGCGGAGCTTGCCCCTGCACGCAAGCAGGCCGAGAGTCATCGTGCTCTCGCGCTGCAGGATCTCGGCCGCAAGCTTGCCAGTCTGCCGATCGTGGGATCAGAGCCAGTGACGAGAGCGGAATGAGTCACGGCTTGGCTTGGCAGGCGGTGGCTTCGCCAGCGCGCACACCGCTCGGCGTTTACGTGCATTTTCCCTGGTGTGTGAGCAAGTGTCCCTATTGTGATTTCAATTCTCACGCCTTACGTGGAGAGTTGCCCGAGAGCGGTTATGTGGCGGCTCTGCAGCGTGACATCGAAACTCATTTGAATTCGGCGCCGACCGATTTCGCTACGCGCGAGGTGGTCAGTGTTTTTTTGGGCGGTGGTACACCGAGTCTGTTTTCTCCGACCGCCATTGGGCAAGTGCTCGATGGCTTGCGTACGAAGCTGCGGCTGGCGGCAGACGTAGAAGTCACGATGGAAGCGAATCCGGCCACGATCGAGCGCGGTCGTTTCGCCGAATATCGGGCGGCGGGTGTCAATCGGGTTTCTTTGGGCGCCCAAAGTTTTTCTTTGAGCGCCTTGAAGGCGCTCGGCAGAATACATACCCCAGCTGAGACACGCCTTGCAGCCGAGGAGTTGCATGCTGCGGGGATCGACAATTTCAATATCGACTTGATGTACGGCTTGCCGGGGCAGGATGTGGCGTCGGCCTTGCAAGACCTGCAGAGCGCACTTGAACTTGGACCGGCGCAGATCTCTCACTATCACCTCACCATGGAGCCCGGTACCCCATTTGCCGTTCAGCCGCCGCCGGGCTTGCCGCAGGATGAGCTGATCGACGAGATCCTGTCGGCCTGTCAGCAGACTTTCGGCTCACATGATTTTTGGCAGTACGAGGTGTCCGCCTATGCGCGCCTCGGCAGCGAATGTCGTCACAACCTCGTCTACTGGACGTTTGGGGACTATCTCGGGCTGGGTGCCGGGGCGCACGGCAAGTTATCGGGACCCGATCCCGAGGATGGCCGTGTGCAGATTTGGCGTAGCCAGCGTCCTCGCGACCCTCGTCGCTATCAGCGCGAAGTCGAGCGACCCGTCTCCTGGAAGCCGGTGCCGCCGATCGAACGTCCCTTCGAGTTCATGCTCAACGCCCTGCGATTGTCTGCAGGGGTGCCGGCGGAGCTGTTTGCCGCCCGTACGGGGTTGCCCCTCGAGTGTCAGCGCTCGACGCTGGAGGGCTTGCTGCGCGAGGGTTATCTTGCCGGGGATCCCATGGTCATGGGGAGGTTGCAGGCCAGTGCGCGGGGTTTCCGTTACCTCAACGAGGTATTGCTCCAGTTTCTGCCGCAACAAAACTGAAATTCTTGTCTGTGGAATCCGTGACTTAGCGTGATTGTCGCGGAAATTACAGCGAACTATGCACAACTGAAAAAATCTCAACTAAATAACGAGACCTACCGCATATTGCTGGCTATCCGCTTCAGCACGAGAATATAAACTATTGTTTCACTGGGTATTTTTCGGGGTGCTATTTTTTGTCCAGCAACGCACAAATGAATATCGAGTCCGAGAAAAACCCCCTGGAATGATGTCCGTCCACAGAGTTATCCACAGATTGTGTGGATATCCGTTCAAAACGGTCATGACGGTGCGGTGACAGCGATGTTTCCGCCACGAAGAGGGTGGGAGGTGCTTGTGTCACGGCCTGCGGATGGGTAGACTTCGCGCCCCTTTTGGACTCCTGCTGCTGGAACCCTTGTCATGAAGGCTGAGATTCATCCCGAGTACACCGAGATCACGGTGAGCTGCACCTGCGGCAACACTTTCAAGACCCGTTCCACACTGGCGCAGGACCTTCAGGTCGAAGTCTGCTCAGGCTGCCATCCCTTCTATACGGGCAAGCAGAAGATGGTGGACACCGCCGGTCGCGTGGACAAATTCCGCAAGAAGTACGCGGCCGCTGCGGCGCGCTGATCGCGTCTCGCGCGCAGCAGCGCGCTCACCGACTGGGTTTGTTTTTCTCGGCGGGAACTTGAGCTCCCGACCCTGCGTCCATTTATCATGGTGCGGGTGAAGCAGTCTCGATCAATCTTTCACGCTTGGACGATCGTGTTCCTCACGATCTGTTTTGGTCTGCCTTGGGCTGAGGCCAAGGAGAGCGCGAGTGCACGCAAGGCACATGAACAGATCCTCAAGGCATACGGCATTTATGCCAATCAGACGCTGCAAGACTATGTCAGCGAGATCGGCCAACGGGTGGCGCGACAAAGCGAACTCGCCGATGAGGAATGGCAGTTCGTGGTGCTGGACGATGATTCCATCAACGCGTTTACCACCGGCTGCTGTTTCGTTTACGTGCACCGAGGTTTGTTGACGCATCTCAACTCGGAAGCCGAGCTGGCCTCGGTGCTGGGGCACGAAGTGGCGCATGTGACGGCGAGGCATCCGCAAAAGCGCATGACCCGCGGCATTCTGGCGACGCTCGCGACCACCGCAGCGGCGATTTATACGGGTTCAGGTGCAGTGGCGGATTTGGCTAACCTCGGTGCTCAGGCGTGGATGAGGGGCTATGGCCGTGACAATGAGCTCGAGGCAGATCGTCTCGGCCTCGTTTATTCCACCCGCGCCGGCTATCGACCCGAGGCCATGGGGGAAGTCTTCGAGATGTTTCGTCGTGGCGAGCGATTCGAGATGGATCGCGCGCGCGCCGAAGGGCGCGAGCCGCGGATTTACCATGGACTCTTTTCTTCGCATCCTGCGCCGGATGCCCGCGCCGTACAGGCAGCCAAGGAGTCGGCCCGAGTGGATGAAAGCACCCTACCCGAGGGCTGGGTCGATAATCGTGAGCGCTATCTAGAGCAGATCGACGGCATGACCTATGGGTCGAGTCGTGCCCAAGGCATCGTGCGCGGTAACCGTTTTTATCACGCGGAACTTGGCATCACGCTGGCTGTTCCGCGCGGATGGACGATACAAAACGAACGTGATCGCTTGCTTGCCTACACACCCAATCGGGATGCCGTCTTGCAAGTCACATTACGTCCTTATTCCCCTACGCAGACGCCGCGCGAGTTTTTGCTATCGCAACTGCGCGGTGCGCGTGTGGCCGACGGTGAAGAGGTCAGCATCAACGGCATGCAGGGCTATACCGTGTTGACGACCTCCGGCTCCCCCTTGGATGGGGGCGCAGGCCCGGTACGATGGTTTGCAATTTATCGTGGTAGCAGCGCTTATTTGATTGCCGGCGCAAGTCGCTCATCGCGTGGTCGAGTGCCGGAGGCGGACGGATTATTCAAATCCATTGCCGGCACGCTGCGAGGCCTGAGGCCGAGCGAATTTCCCTTGGCCGAGCCCTACCGGCTACGCGTAAAGGCTGCTGATGAAAACTCAAGACTCGATGACTACGCTGAGCTGATGCCGGAAGAGCGTTACCAGCTTGAGCAGCTGCAACTTATCAACGGCCTTTATCCGCGCGGTGACTTGCAGCCAGGTCAGTTATTCAAACGGGTTGAGTAGAATCGGCTCGAGGATTGGGACGCACCGCGTTGACGAATTCATCGCTTGTGCCTTGATTCCGACACGCAGCCGTGTCAATTTCGTCACACACGTCGCGCTGATGCGACGGACCGCCACCAGACGAAAGCAAGGCCATGACCCAGAAGACCTACGAACTGCTCGATCCTGCCTCCGGCAAGAAGACTTCCCTGCCCTTGCGCTCCGGCACCATCGGTCCGGATGTGCTCGACATCAGCGCGCTCAATAAAGAGCATGCTGTATTCACTTTTGACCCCGGCTTCATGGCGACCGCCAGCACGGAAAGCAAGGTCACCTACATTGATGGTGATGCCGGCGTGTTGTTGTATCGCGGTTATCCAATAGAGCAGTTGGCGGCGCAGAGTTCCTTTGTCGAGGTGGCGTACCTGCTGCTCTATGGCGAGTTGCCGAATGCCAAGCAACTGGCGGATTTCACTGTCAGTATCCAGCGGCACACGATGATCAATGAATCCTTGCTGCGGATGTTCAACGGCTTCCATTACGATGCCCATCCGATGGCTATGGTGAGCGGCATCATCGCCTCGATGTCCGCTTTCTATCATGACTCGATGGATATCAATAATCCGCGTCATCGGGAAATCTTTGCTCACCGAATCATTGCCAAGATTCCGACCATTTCTGCGGCTGCCTACAAGCGCGCACTCGGTCAGCCATTCATTTATCCGCGTAATGATCTCGACTATTGCAGCAATCTTCTGCACATGTTTTACGCGGTACCTTGCGAGCCCTATCACATCGATCCTTTGGCTTCACAGGCGCTCGACCTGCTTTTGATTCTGCATGCGGATCATGAGCAGAACGCCAGCACATCGACCGTGCGTTTGGCGGGTTCCACCGGTGCAAATCCTTATGCGGCGATTTCCGCTGGTGTGTCTGCTTTGTGGGGCCCGGCTCACGGCGGCGCCAACGAGGCCGTGCTCGACATGCTGGAGGAGATCGGCTCGGTCGACAACATCCCGAAATTCCTCGCGCAAGTCAAAGATAAGTCGAGCAACGTACGGCTCATGGGCTTTGGTCACCGCGTGTACAAAAACTTTGATCCGCGCGCCAAGATCATCCGCGAGATGTGCCACAAGGTGTTGGCCAAGATGGGCCGTGCCGACAATCCGCTGCTCGAACTTGCACAGCGCCTCGAAGAAATCGCGCTGCAGGATGAATATTTTGTCGCCCGGAAACTGTATCCGAACGTGGATTTTTATTCGGGCATCATCTACAGCGCACTCAACATTCCCCGCTCCATGTTCACGGTGATGTTTGCCATTGCGCGTACTGCCGGTTGGGTTTCGCACTGGCTTGAGATGATCGCCGACCCGTCCATGAAGATCGGCAGACCCCGGCAGCTCTACACGGGGCCTGCCAAGCGCGATTATCAGGCGATCGGCAAGCGCAGTTAGTCGGTCGTCAGCATCAAGGCCTCGACTGTTGCGAGGTCCGCTCGGCGCATGGGTTTACCATCTACCGGACTGACGGGTGGTTGTCGTATGCCGTCGATGCCGAACACCACGAGCTCAGCGGGCTGGTCATCGAACTCAACCCGAATGCAGGGTTGCTGCACGATGCGCTCGGCCCCGTAGCGGATGCGCTTTTCACCCAGCTCGAAACGGACGCCCTGATCCATCAGCTTGAGCGTGACGGATTCCAGCCGGTCGGCGAACACATGCAACAGCACGGGATCATGCTCTGTCGCGGTGCCGTTGAGTACAGGGCCCGTCAGTCGTGGTTGGAACATCGCGAGTCGCTGCATCAGTTCGCAGGCGGCAGCACGTTGGCTCTGCAAGCTGTCCTGATGGGCTTCGCCGCCGAATAATCTTTGATGTTCCCGCAGGGCTGCTTCGATTTCCGTATTCTTGGGTAGCACGGCGCTGTCAGTCACACCGAATCGTTCGGCCGCCTTGCGTTTTGCGAACAGAAAGTCTCGGATCCCCTGCTCAATCATGACTCGCGCGGCCTCCTGCGCCAACGCCCGGCGCAGATTTTCGCTACGCGGCGCGGGGTTCTTCAAAAAAGCGGCTCCGCAGCTGCAGCCGGGCTTTCGTTGACGCGCGGTTTTTGTCCTGCATTGAACGAGTCGGGCAGCGAGTTGATCATGAAAGTTTCAAAGATGGCGTTCGGTTGATCAGCGCCTGCAATCGCGCCATTGACCGGATTGATGCGTACCCGCACCAGACCCGAGGGCATGGGGCGCGGGATTTCTTCCACTCCGGCGAGCGCCAGCTGCATGAAGTCTACCCAAATGGGCGCAGCGGTCCGACTGCCTTCTTCGGCCTCACCCAATGATTTCGACTGATCGAATCCGACCCACACTGAGGCCACGAGATTGGGGTTGTAGCCATTGAACCAGGTATCGCGGGAGTCATTGGTCGTACCGGTTTTGCCCGCCAGATCATTGCGCCCCAAAGCGAGCGCCCGACGCCCTGTGCCGCGCTTGATGACGTCTCGCAAGATGTCATCCATCAGCCAAGCGTTCTGTGCACTGATCACGCGTGGCGCGACCTCCGTGTTCGCAAACGGACAATCAACCGGTAGCAGGGCGAACGCCTCGGCTTGCGAGAATTCACCGTTCTCACCCGCGCCGGCATCTGTACCCTCGACCGCATCTGTGCCGAAATTTCCGTCGATGCTCTCGCCTCGGCCAAGATCCGGATCGCACTCGGGGGCCACCTTGCGTGGCGTCGCTTGAAACACCACGTTACCCTGCGGATCCTCGATGCGATCAATGAAATAGGGCTGAACCCGATAGCCTCCATTGGCAAACACGGCATAGGCCGCAGCCACTTGTAGTGGCGAGGCACTCATAGTGCCGAGCGACAGCGTGAGATTGCGCGGCAGGCTGGTTCGATCAAAGCCGAAGCGTTCGGCATGGGCAATGGCCGGTGCAATACCCACAGCATCTAACAGGCGTATCGATACCAGATTCTTTGATTTGACGAGCGCTTCACGCAAGCGGGTGGGCCCACCAAAATCGCCACCAAAGTTTTCGGGGCGCCAGGCTTCTTCCATGCCTGGTTCATCGACGACAAACGGCTCGTCATTGATGATGGAGGCGGGTGTGAATCCATTATCAAGGGCGGCTGAGTACAAAAACGGCTTGAAGCCGGAGCCGGGTTGACGGCGTGCCTGCACCGCGCGATTGAACTTGCCCATGGATTGATCAAAATAATCAAAGCCGCCAACCAGAGCCTCGATGGCGCCATCGTTTGGCGAGAGCGCTACCAACGCGGCCGAGGCCTCGGGCAGCTGCGCAAGCCGCGCTCGGTCCTCGCCTTGCAAGATGACCTGAACCACATCACCACGACGCAGGATGTCGGTGGCGCGGGTGGGGACAGGGCCGAGCCTACCGTTGTTACTGCGGCGCGCCCAGGACAAGTCCTGCCAGTCGATGCGACGGGTTCCTTCGCCGCGAACCAGCACTTCTGCGGACTTTTCCTCGACCGCGAGCACGACGGCCGGTAACAGCGGGCCACTGGCATCGTAGTCGTTGAGCTCGTTCTCAAGCTGGTCTTCAAAACGCAGTGAAGAAGCCGGTAATTGAGCGAGTGGTCCGCGCCAACCGTAGCGTTGATCATAGGCGAGTAGCCCATTGCGGATTGCAGCATTCGCCGCCGCTTGTCGTTCCGGGTCGATGGTGGTGTAGATCCGGTAGCCTTCGTCTTGCGCCGCACTGCCGAAGCGATTGATGAGCTCAAGGCGGGCCATTTCGGCAACGTAGGGTGCCTCCACATCGAAGGGGCGGGCATGCTCGCGCGCGCGGACGATTTCCGCGGTGGCCTGCATTTCCGCTTCGCGCGTAATGAAGCCCGCTTCTCGCATCCTTCTCAGCACGTAACCGCGACGTTGGGCAGCTGCTTCGGGATTGGCGATCGGGTTGTAGCGGGAGGGGGCTTGGGGAACCCGCGCCAACGTTGCGGCTTCAGCCAGCGTCAGTTCAGCTGGCGACTTGCCAAAGTAATACTCTGCGGCCGCCGCAATCCCATAGGTGCGTTTGCCGAAACTGATGACATTCAAGTACAGGCCGAGGATCTCTTCCTTGCTGAACTCCTGCTCAATACGATGCGTCAGGAAAATTTCCTGGATTTTTCGTCGCCAGGTGCGATCCTGCGTCAGAAAAAGGTTGCGCGCCGTTTGCATGGTGATGGTGCTGGCGCCCTGGGTGCGTGAGCCCGGCATCAGATTGACCAGCGTCGAGCGCAGAATGCCACGGTAATCGAAGCCGGCATGCTCAAAGAATTCTTCATCTTCTGCGGCAATGAATGCCTGCAACACCAAGGGTGGAATTTCATCGAAGGAGACGGGGAGACGTCGTTGCTCACCGATCTGCGCGATGACTTGGCCATCGCGCGAGTAGATACGCAGCGGCACTTGCAGTTCGATGCGCCGCATTTCCTCGACGCTGGGCAAGGAGGGTTGCACGAAAAGGTAGGCGCCTGAGATGCCCGCAGCGACGATGACGGCCAGGCTGAGGATGGTCGCTGCAGAGAGGAGCAGGAGTTTGGACGCAAGCGACTTCACGACGCGATATGGTAACGGATAGGCTTGGGGGAGTGATGCAAGGCAGCAACATCTTTTTGGTCGGGCCGATGGGCTCCGGCAAGACCGCCGTGGGCAGACAATTGGCGCGGCGGCTCAGTATGCCGTTCGTGGATTCGGATCACGAAATCGAACAGCGCACCGGGGTCGACATTCCACTGATCTTCGACAAGGAAGGCGAGGACGGGTTCCGTCGACGCGAATCCGAGATCATCGATGAGTTAACGGCGCGCAGCGGTATCGTGCTTTCCACCGGTGGCGGCGCCGTACTGTGGCCGGACAACCGTAGCCGCTTGCGTACTCGCGGTGTCGTCGTTTACCTCGAAACATCGGTGGCGGATCAGGCTGCGCGGGTCAGTCGCAGCGACAACCGCCCGTTGTTGACCGGTGTCGATGACATTCGCGCCCGCTTGCAGGATCTTATGGCCGCCCGAGCCCCCCTGTACGAAGAGGTCGCGCATCTCCGTGTACGCACCGACGGCCGGCGGGTGCAGGCGGTGGCGCGCGAGATATTGCAGCACCTTTCCGCCCTAACGCCTACGGCATCGGCGGGTGCCGACCGTATACTGCCGACATGACCGCGCCGCTGACTTTGACGGTGCCCGTCGCCGGGCGCAGTTACGACATTCACATCGGGCATGGCTTGCTGGCGGATACGGCTGCGCTCACCCGGCGATTGCCGGACGCCAAGCTCGCCATCGTGACCAACACGGTGGTGGGTCCCTTGTATGCCGCTCAGATCCACGCTGCGCGGGGCTCGCGGCCCACGGTCGAGATCGTGTTGCCGGATGGCGAGCAGCACAAGACCCTCGCCACCGCAGAAAGAATCTTTGATGTCCTGGTCGCCAATCGCTTTGCAAGAGACGATGTCCTGCTTGCCTTGGGTGGTGGCGTCGTCGGCGACATTTGCGGTTTTGCTGCCGCTTGCTATCAGCGCGGTGTGCAGTTCGTTCAAGTCCCAACTACGTTGCTGGCCCAGGTTGATTCCTCGGTCGGAGGCAAGACCGGCGTCAACCATCCTGGTGGCAAGAACCTGATCGGCGCTTTTCACCAGCCATCCGCCGTCATTGCCGATACCGCTACCTTGGCCACTCTTCCGCCGCGCGAATTGCGGGCTGGCATTGCCGAGGTCATCAAGTATGGTCTGATCTGCGATGCCGTATTCTTTGAATGGCTGGAAGAGCATCTGCCCGCATTGCTTGAGCTTGAGCCGCAGGCGGTGGCTCATGCCGTGCACCGTTGCTGCGCGATCAAGGCCGATATTGTCGGGCGCGATGAGCGCGAGCAAGGTGAGCGCGCCCTACTGAATCTTGGACATACTTTTGGTCATGCCATCGAAACAGTCACTGGCTATCAAAGTTGGTTGCATGGTGAGGCGGTCGCAGCGGGCTTGGCGATGGCGGCATCGATGTCCGCTCGGGCTGGCTGGATGCCGCAGAGTGATGTCGAGCGGGTGTTTCGTTTACTTGAGCGAGCGGGTTTACGCACAGAGGCGCGTGGCGAGGTATCGCCCGCCGCGGCACGTGAAGCCATGGCGATCGACAAAAAAGTACAGTCCGGGCGTTTGCGCTTGATTTTGTTGCGCGGCATTGGCCAGGCCTTCATGACTGCAGATTTTCCGCAGCATGCACTCACCGCCACCCTCGAGGCGCATTTGGCATGAGTGACACCGAACTCGCGGCTTATGCGGCGCATGACCGTCACAGCCTTGGCCGGCGTCATCCCGAGCCACCGCCCGCGCTGCGCGGTGAATTTCAGCGTGATCGCGATCGCATCATTCATTCCAATGCGTTTCGACGCTTGGTGTACAAGACTCAGGTGTTCGTCAATCACGAGGGTGATTTGTACCGCACTCGGATCACGCACTCGATGGAGGTGGCGCAGATTGCTCGCACCATCGCCCGGGCTTTGCAGTTACACGAAATTTTGACCGAGGCTATCTGCCTTGCCCACGATCTAGGGCACACGCCTTTCGGACACGCAGGTCAAGATACCTTGAACGACTGCATGCGTGATTTCGGTGGCTTCGAACACAATCTTCAATCGCTGCGGGTAGTGGATTTGCTGGAGGAGCGCTACGCCGCTTTTCCGGGGCTCAACCTTACCCATGAAACACGGGAAGGCATTCTCAAGCATTGCCCTCTCGACAAAGCCAAAGAATTAGGCGCAATCGGCGAGCGGTTCCTCGCCGGGACCCAGCCGGGGCTTGAGGCTCAGTTGGCCAACCTTGCCGATGCGATCGCCTACAACAATCACGATGTCGACGATGGTCTGCGGTCCGGTTTAATCAGGCTCGAAGATTTATGCGAGCTCGCCCTGTTCGGCAAGGCGCATGCAGCGGTCTTGCAGACGTATCCCGATTTGACAGGGCGCAGGCTGGTGCACGAAACCATCCGGCGCATGATTGATCGGGTAGTGCAGGATGTGGTCGTGGCGAGCCGGGAGCAGATTTTAAGCGAGGACCCGCGTCACATTGATGAGGTTCGATCGCATCGTCGGCCGCTGATCGTGATGAGTGAGTCAGTGCATGCAGAGCACCTTGAGCTCAAAAAATTTCTGAATCAGGAGCTGTATCGGCACTACCGCGTGTTGCGCATGACCACGAAAGCCAAACGTGTATTGAAAGATCTTTTTGATGTGCTCATCAACGATACCGATCTACTGCCGGCAGAACACCGTGCGGCAGCCGAGCAAGCGGCTCGCGAGCAAGGCATCGCAGGTCGAGCGCGGGTAGTCGCTGATTATGTGGCTGGCATGACCGACCGCTACGCTCTCCTCGAGCATCGCCGGTTGTTCAATCCGGACGAGCGTTCCTGACAAGACAGGTTGTCGTTCAGCCTGAGGTGAGCGGACTTAAAGCGTTTGCGCTGCATCGCGCAATTCGCGACGCAAGATCTTGCCGACGTTGGTTTTGGGCAGTTCGTCGCGGAAATACACGTATTTGGGTACTTTGTAGCCTGTCAAAGATTCTCGGCAATGGGCGACGACGGCTTCAGTATCGAGCGACGGATCTTTGCGCACCACGAACAGAGCGACCGCCTCGCCGGATTTGTCATCGGCTTTGGCGACCGCTGCCGCTTCGAGAATCCCGGGATGGGTTACCGCCACGCTCTCGACCTCGTTTGGATAAACATTGAAGCCGGAGACATTGATCATGTCTTTCTTGCGATCTTCAATGAAGACGTAGCCGCGTTCGTCCATATGACCGATATCACCGGTACGTAACCAGCCATCCGGCAGCATCACCTTGTCGGTTTCTTCGGGGCGATTGTAGTAGCCCTTCATGACCTGGGGGCCACGTACGCAGATTTCCCCGGTGGCGCCGATCTCGAGCGGGCGGCCGTCATCATCCACGATGGCGATTTCGGTCGACGAGATGGGCAGCCCGATCGAATCATTGAAATCCTCATTCGGCGGATTGATGCAAGCGGCCGGTGAGGTTTCGGTGAGGCCCCAAGCCTGAGTCAGGATACATCCCGTCACGGCTTTCCAGCGTTCGGCGACAGCGCGTTGCACGGCCATGCCACCACCGAGAGTGCAACGCAGCGAGCTGAAATCGAGCTGATCGAACCCGGGTGTGTGCAGCAGGGCATTGAACAGGGTGTTGACGCCCGAGATATAAGTGAAACGATGTTTTTTGAGTTCGGCGACGAAGCCCGGAAAATCTCGCGGGTTGGTGATCAGGACGTTGGTCCAGCCAAGGCGCAGAAACAGCAGGCAATTCGCGGTCAGGGCAAAGATATGGTACAGCGGCAAGGCCGTGATGGCGGTACTTGGCTCTCCTCGCGGAAACGTTCCCTCGATCCAAGCCGAGGACTGCAGCACGTTGGCGACCATGTTGCCATGGGTGAGCATGGCGCCCTTGGAGACGCCGGTGGTGCCACCGGTGTACTGCAGAAAGGCGAGATCCTCATGCTGTAGCGCGGCAGGTTGAAACTGCAGGCGAGCACCTTCGGCGATGACTTCGGAAAATCTTAGGCTATTCGGCAATTGCCAAGCGGGCACTGCTTTGCGCACATGTCGCAAAACAAAATTGACGATAATGCCCTTTGGAAAGCCCAGCAGCTCACCGACGCTGGTGACGATGACTTGCTTTACTTTTGTTCGTCCGATGACTTCCTGCAGGACGTGAGCAAAGTTTTCAAGAATGAGGATGACTTCAGCGCCCGAATCATTGAGCTGATGCTCGAGTTCACGTGCGGTGTAAAGCGGATTGGTGTTGACCACCACACCACCGGCTCGAAGCACACCGAACAGCGCGATGGGATACTGCAGAATATTCGGCAGCATGATCGCCACCCGATCACCCGGCGCCATTCCAGCGCGATGCTGCAGCCAGGCGCCAAAGGCTTTTGACTGACGATCGAGATCGCCGTAAGTCAGCTGCCGGCCCATTTGCAGATACGCCGGGCGGTCGGCAAATTCACTGAAACAGGTATCCGCCATCTCGGCGATCGACGCATGCTGCGACGGGTCGATCTCGGCGGGTACACCCGATGGGTAGGTGGCGAGCCAGGGTTTTGACATGCCCCAACTCTAGCCGCTGTCACCTCGCGGTGGCAACGTGATTGGCGTCAGGGGCTCTGCGCTCTGGCCTTGAGCAGGGGCTGCAACACAGGCCAGACGGTTTCCAACATGATGGGTTGAGCCTTGGCGGTCGGGTGCAGGCCATCGTCTTGCATCATCCCGGGCTCAAGTGCGATTTGTTCCAAAAAAAACGGTTCAAAGGCCAGCTTGTAGCGCGTGGCCAGCTCGCGGAACACTTGTTCAAAGCCTTCGGCGTAACGTGGCCCGTAATTGGGCGGGATTTTCATGCCGAGCAAGAGTACTTGGGCATCGGCTGCGCGCGAAAGTTCAATCATTTTTTGCAAATTTCCGCGCGACGTCGCGAGCGGCAGGCCTCGCAGACCGTCATTACCGCCGAGTTCAATGATGACGATCTTTGGCCGGTGCAACTCCAAGGCTCGCGGCAGTCGAGCCAGGCCCCCCGTGGTCGTTTCGCCGCTGACGCTGGCATTGATCACCCGGTATCCGTAACCTTGCGTCCTGAGCTTGGCTTGCAGCAGATTGACCCAGCTTTGCTGGCTCTCGAGACCGTAGCCTGCGCTGACACTGTCACCCAGCACCAGGATGGCAGGTGGACGGGCACGAGAGGCGTCATTGGCGACCGCCACGGGGCCTGCTGCGAGCGGCGCCCCAAGCAGGCAAGCCAGGGCGACCAGGGCCCATCGCCGCGCGCGGGGCCGAATGGTGTTGGGTTCAGGCAGCATTTTTTGCAACAGGGAACGTTCCGTGATCAAAGATATCGTCCTCGAGGCACAACAACTGAGCAAAGAGGTTAGCAGTCCGGAAGGCTCGCTGACCATCGTGAATGATGTTTCGCTGCAAGTGCGGGCGGGCGAAGCCGTTGCCATTGTCGGTACCTCGGGGGCTGGCAAATCGACATTGCTCGCGTTGCTGGCGGGGTTGGACGTGCCGAGTCGCGGCCGCGTGCTGCTGGCTGGCGAAGACTTGTCGGCGCTGGATGAAGATGGTCGCGCGCGCGTACGGGCGGAACGAGTGGGCTTTGTATTCCAGTCGTTCCATCTGGTGCCGGCGCTCACCGCGCTAGAGAACGTGATGCTGCCGCTGGAGCTCGCCGGTCGTGATGATGCGCGCGATGCCGCTGCCGAGGCATTGGCGCGCATGGGTCTCAAGGAGCGGACCGGGCATTATCCGCGCCAATTATCAGGGGGCGAGCAACAGCGTGTGGCGATCGCACGCGCCTTTGTCACCCGTCCGGCGGTGTTGTTTGCTGATGAGCCGACAGGAAACCTCGATACCGTGACAGGCGGGCGCATCGCCGATCTGCTCTTTGACCTCAACCAAAGCGATGGCACCACCTTGGTGTTAGTGACCCACGATCGCGCTCTTGCTGCACGTTGCGGCCGCATGTGTGTGATGGAGGCCGGACAACTCGTGCCGGCGGACGCATGAAGCCGCGCACCACTGCGCTGGCGCTGCGGCTGCTGGGGCGTGAATGGCGCTCGGGCGAGCTGGGTGTGTTGTTGCTAGCCCTTATCGTGGCGGTCGCGGCGTTGACCGGGGTCGGATTTCTGGTGAATCGGATCAGCCAGTCGGTGGCCTTGCAGGCCAACGAAGTGTTGGCGGCGGATTTGCGGCTCGAGGCCACACGCCCGCTGGCCGACAGCTATGCGGACGAGGCCCGACGTCGCGGGCTGCAGGTTGCGCGCACGACGTCGCTGTTGAGTGTCGTATTCAACGAAAACTTTGAACAACTGACCAACGTGCGTGCCGTCAGCGACGGTTACCCCTTGCGTGGCAGCCTCGGTCTCGCGGATCGGCCGTTTGGCTCACCCCAAGCCGTCATCGGCATTCCGGCGCGAGGTGAAATCTGGCCGGACTCCAAAGTATTGGCAGCACTGGAAGCCGAAGTCGGTGATGAGGTATCGATCGGCGCCAGCCGTTTTCGCATCACGCGGGTTTTGATCACTCGGCCTGATCAAGGCGGCGGATTCAGCGAGCTTGCGCCGAACCTTATTTTGAATGCGGCTGATTTGCCTGCCACCCGTTTGTTGCAACCGGGCTCCCGTTCCAGTCATGCGCTGTTATTTGCAGGCCCACGCACGCCGATTGCCGAATTCAAGACTTGGCTTGAGCAAGCGCGGCAATCGGGCGAACGGCTACGTGATATCAGTGAGGCGAGTCCGCAGATTCAGACTGCCATCGAACGTGCCGGGCGTTTTCTCAGTCTCGCCAGTCTGGTCGCGGTGTTGTTGTGTGCCATTGCCGTGGCCATGGCTGCACGCCGCTATGTGCAGAAGCATCTGGATTCCGTCGCCTTGATGAAAACTTTGGGTGCGAGCCGACGATTTACATTGAGTATCAGCGTGCTGCAGCTCGGTGTGATTGCGCTGGTCGCGGCCTCGATCGGTGCGGGCGCGGGATATCTGGCCCAAACCTGGTTGCTGGAAGCGCTGCAGGGCCTGATTCGTGCAGATCTGCCCCCGCCCGATGTTATGCCGCTGGTGCTCGGCCTTCTGACCGCGCTCGCGCTACTTGCGGGATTTGCCTTGCCGCCACTGTGGCAGTTGTCGCAGGTGCCCGCCATGCGCGTACTGCGTCGGGACATGCAACCTCCATCGCCGGGCGCATTGTTGGCGTTTGGTCCGGCCGTCATCGCTGTTGCGCTACTCATTTTTTGGGTAGTGCGTGAGCCTTGGTTATTCCTCGGCTTCGTCGGCGGGCTGGCGGCCTTCGCCGCGGTGCTCTTTGCGGCAGGCTACCTGTTGGTACGGGTGGCCTCAGGTCTGCGTGGTGGTGTGGGTGTTTCGTGGCGGTATGGCATTGCCAATCTGAGCCGGCGGCGCAGCGAAAGTATCGTACAGATCATGGCTTTCGGGCTCGGTATCATGGTGCTCTTGCTGCTCGCCGTGGTGCGCAATGATTTACTGACGGATTGGCGGCGCAGCCTACCTGCCGATTTGCCGAATTTTTTCTTCATCAATATTCCGCCGGCAGAGCGTGAGCAATTCTTTGATTTTCTTGAGGAGCGCGGCGCAAGCAGTTCGCGCGCCTTACCGATGATTCGTGCGCGCCTCACGGAGATCAACGGGTCGGCGGTCGAGTCTATGCAGTTTGCCGATCCGCGCGGTGAAGGCTATGTGCGGCGTGACCAAAATATCACGTGGCAGCAGGATCTCGGTGATGACAATCGAATCCTTGAAGGAAGCTGGTGGAATACCGAAGATTTCGGCCAGCCACTGGTCTCGATATCCGATGAGTACCAGCAAAGTCTCGGTCTCAAGCTCGGTGATGTCATGGTGTTTGATGTCGCTGGCGAGCGCGTGGAAGCCCGAGTCTCGAGTGTGCGCAAGATTGAATGGGACAGCTTCCAGCCCAATTTCTTTTTGGTATTTCCACCGGGGTTGCTGGATGAGCTCGCGGGTACCTGGATGACCAGTGCCTATTTCAAGCCTGAGGATGCCACGGCCATCAGTCAGTTGGTGCGCCGGTTCCCAAGCGTTTCGGTCTTTGATCTCGATGATCTGCTGGAGCAGGTGCGTGCAGTCATCGACAAAGCGGTGCTCGCCGTACAAAGCGTGTTCGTGTTCACGTTGCTCGCGGGTCTGACCGTGCTGTTGGCCGCGGTGCAGGCGAGTCGGGATGAGCGCCGTTACGAGAGCGCCATGCTGCGCACCCTCGGTGCAGGGCGCGGCGTGGTGGCGCGCGGCATCCTTGCCGAATTTGCGGCGCTCGGAATGCTATCGGGGTTGTTGGCCGCCGTCGGTGCCTCGATCGCTGGTCTGTTGTTGGCCAACACCGTATTGCAGATCGACTATCGCTTCGATCCCTGGGTCTGGCTGTACGGACTCGCGGGCGGCGCCTTGCTGGTGGCGGGCAGCGGCTGGATTGCGACTCGATCCGTACTCAGTGAGCCACCGGTGCGCAGTCTGCGGGGGCAGTAGGTCGATAGGCCCGCAGAAATACTTTGACATGCTCGTCCACGAAGTCCTCGAGACTGAGCGGCCGACAACGTGTGCCGCCGAGATCGTGCTGGTGCAGCAGCGCCAGCAAAAGCGGTGAAATCAGCATCAGCGCCGCGTGTCGCGGATTGCATTGCACTAGCAGTCCTTGACTCGCATAGCCCTGCAGCCGGGTTTCGAGTGCCTGCAGCGTGGGCTCGAGCACATCATGCAGATAATCGAGCGCCGTGCCATGGTGGCGCAAACCCTCGGCCAGGCCGATGCGGTGTAGGGTGCCTACGAAGCCCTGAGTCCACCCGCGAACAATGCGCTCGAGAAATACTTTGAGTGATTGCTCAAGATCGAGTCCTTCGACTTCCGAACTGCGCGCTCGCGCCAAGTGATGCTGGCCTTCCTGCAAGTAATAATTGAAGAGCGCCTTGATCAAGCCTTCCCGGGATTCAAAGTAATGCCGCAAGGTCGGCACGCTGACGCCCGTGGCGAGCGCGAGCTCGCGAAAGCTCGGGGGTTCGCCGGTCTGCAGCGCCAGGCGCTCACGTGCGCGCTGCAACAATTCGGCCCGGCGTTGTTCGAAATCGGCGTTGCGCGCGCCAAGGGTTCTGGACATTCCGCCACCCCTAGGTAGGTGTTAAGACGAGTTTTTCAGGACATTGATCCCTGAGACCTTGAATTTATTAAATCAGATGATATAATTTATAGCAAGTGGATGACGGTGCAGCACGCATCGCCTTGCAGGATGGGCTAACGGATGGCATTTGATGAGGAAAAACCCGGTTTATTGAGCCGCTACCGTTACTCGGTGATCGGCGTACTCGCGCTGGCTCTGCTGGGTGTTTATTTCTACCGTAGCAGCCAGCCCCCGATGGTTGGCGTGGTCGAAGCGCGCCAGGGGCCGGCAGAGCGGGTGCTTGCCGTCTCGGGCCGCACCCGCCCCCAAGTCACGGTCACCGTCGCTCCCAAAATCCCGGGTCAGATCCTGCGGCTCACCAAGGCCGAGGGCGACCCGGTCGTGGCCGGAGAGCTGTTAGTTGAGCTTGAGGCCACCGCACCCCGCGCGGCGCTCGACGAGGCCCGCGCGCGTATCAGCTTGCAGCAGCGCACGCTGGCAGAGACCGAGCGCAATTTTTCCCGCATCGAGCAACTGAAGCAGCAGGGGCTGGCCACACTCAAAGAATTTGACGATGCGCGCTTTGCGCTGGATCAGTCGCGACTCGAACTCGATTCCTTGGAGGCCACCCGCCGCGAGGTCGCTGCGCGCTTGCAGGACAGCAGTCTGCGTGCCCCTGTTACTGGGGTGGTGCTTGCCCGGCCGGTGGATGCGGGGCAAGTCGTGAGTGCCCAATCGGTCATCTATGAAATCGCCCCCTTGTCCGATGTCGAGGTAGAAGCTGACATCGATGAGCAGTATCTCGCCGAAGTCCGGGTCGGTCAGCGCGCCGATATCCGTATCGCCGGTTCAGACCGCATATACAACGCCCGTCTCTACTATGTCTCGCCCAAAGTGGATCCGCGTACGGGGGGTGCCAAAGTCCGCCTCGAGCTTGAGCAGCAAACCGACGGTCTCCGCTCCGGTTTAACGGCCGATGTGAATCTCATCATTGAACGGCGGGATGACGCCCTGACGATTGCCCGCAGTGCCATTCTCGGCCGTGATGGCAGCGGGCGCGTGCTGCGGGTTCGCGACGGCGTGGTTGAGACGGCCAACATCGAATTCATTGAATGGCCGAGCGAGCGCGTCATCGTCCTATCGGGTTTGGCCGCGGGCGAACAGTTGCTCGCGAGTCCACGACCTGACCTCGTCGGTGTCTCGGTGTTGCCGACTACCGATCTGCAGTCTTTGCCACCCGGCGAGCGTCCGCGGGGCTCTGAAGCCCGCAAGTCGCTGTGAACGGATAGCAGAGCTCCGCCATGCGCTTCGATCTCAAAGTCGCCCTTCGATATCTGCTCTCCAATCGTTTGCAGTCCGCCCTCTTGATCGGCGGTGTTGCCGTGGCTGTGACCGTGTTCACCTTCAATGCGGCTCTGATCAATGGCCTCGCTGAATTTCAGATTGATCGAGTCGTAGGTAGCTCCGCCCATGTCACCATCGAACCTGCCAAGATTCGTCCGGCGGTGCTGCCTGCTGCCGACGGCACCGAGCGTCTTGCCGCCGCGCAAGTCGCGCTTGAGCGCCGTGAGCAAATCAAGCAATGGCGTGCCGTCGAGCGCACCATTGACGCCCTGCCGGGCGTTACCGGCGTGTCGTACAACATTCTCGGAACGGGCCTCGTTTCTCGGGGTCAACAAACGCTACCGGTGACCTTCAAAGGGGTTGAGCCCTCGCGGCTAGCCGCGATCGCTCCCATTGATCGAAGCATCATCGAAGGCGATGCCCGACTGGGACTCAATGATGTGCTCATCGGCCGCAAGCTCGCCGAAAATTTGGGCATTCGCGTCGGCCAGCCATTCTTCATCACCAGCGACCAAGGGCGAGAACGCACCCTTACCGTGCGTGGTTTGTATGTCACCGGGATCGACAGCCTCGATGCGCGTCTCGCCTACGTCAATCTCGATACCGCCAGAGTCATGTTCGATCTACCCGATGGGCTGAGCGAGATCGAGATCAAGTTGGCTGACATCTATGCGGCGCGCGAGGTTGCGCAACAACTCGCTGAGTCCACCGGGCTCGAGGCCATCGCCTGGATGGACAAAAATCAAAACCTGCGCCAAGCCCTCGAAGGTCAGGGTAGCTCCGGCAACATCATCAAGATGTTCACACTCATCACCATTGTGGTCGGCGTTGCGAGCGCGCTGTTACTCACCACATTTCGTCGCCGACCTGAAATCGGCATCATGCGCAGCTTCGGTATCTCGCAGCGTTTCGTGCTGTCGGTGTTCATGATCCAGGGCGCGCTGATCGGCATCCTGGGCTCCATCGTCGGCTGCGTGTTGGGCTTTGGTTTCAGCACGTTGCTCGCCAACATTTCCACCGGCTCCGGGCGAACTTTGCCTGTTGATCCGGGTCTAGGTCAGTACGATGTTGCCTTGCTATTGGCCGCTGCCGCCAGCATTGCCGCGGCACTTTGGCCTGCACGCGCCGCGTCGCGCATTGATCCTGTCGAGGCAATCTCACAATGACGAGTTCCGCTATTAATACTCCCTTACCTTCGACGTTGCCTTTGCTCGAGGTTCGTGATCTGCGCAAAATCTTTGTTGATAAAGATTTTCAGACTGCGGTGCTGAAGGGTGTCAATTTCAGTTTGCAGACCGCAGAAATGGTGGCTCTGCTTGGCCCCTCAGGCAGCGGCAAGAGCACTTTGCTGACCATTCTCGGCACTCTGATGCGCCCCACTTCCGGTAGCTTCAAAATGTTGGGCAAAGAACTCACTGCGCTCAAGGAAAAAGAGCTCTCGGATTTCCGCAATCAGCAGATCGGTTTCATTTTCCAGTACCACCACCTCCTGCCGGACTTCACGGCACTCGAGAACGTCATGTTCCCCCATGCCGGTCGTCTCTGGCGCGAAACACGCGCAGGTCGCGAGCGTGCCGCCATGCTGCTGGATCGTGTGGGCCTCAAAGATCGCATGAACTATCGAGCGACCCGGCTCTCGGGTGGCCAGAAGCAACGCGTCGCCATCGCCCGTGCACTCATGAACCAACCTGCTCTCGTGCTTGCGGATGAGCCCACCGGCAATCTTGATCGCGAGAACGCGGATCAAGCGTTTGAACTCATGACCGAAATTCAGCGAGAGACGGGCACGACCTTTCTGCTCTCTACCCATGATCGCGAGCTGGCAGAGCGTTGCCAGCGCCGCATCTACATCGAGAACGGGGTGGTGGTCGATCAGCCGCTGCCCCGCGAACGAGCAGCCGCTGCCTCAGCGCGCACTGGTCTGCGTTTGATCGAGGGCGACCGGCCCCCTGTGATCGATCACACTCAGCCGCCCACCGATACCGATCGACAGCGTCGCGCCTGACCGGGCGCTGCGATTGAGCCTCGACTCGGTGCGCGAGCGCTGGATCAGCGCTCGATCATCTGCATGGCGCGCGGGGTGTAACGCGGCCCGCTCGCCTCCCCGAGTCCATCGAGTAGGCCAAGCTCAGCCGGCGTTAGCGAGAGATCTGCAGCCGCGGCATTGATCTCGAGAAAATGGCGACGTTTGGTACCGGGGATCGGCACGATATCGTTGCCCTGCGCCAATAACCAAGCGAGCGCCACTTGCGCCGGCTCAGCGTGGCGTGCGGCTGCAATTTCTTTGACTCGCTCGAGCAATTGCAGATTGCGCACATAGTGGTCGGCGCTGAAACGCGGATCGAGCCGGCGATAATCACTGTCCGCCAAGGTGTCGATCGGGGGTAGCTTGCCGCTGAGAAAGCCCCTGCCCAAGGGGCTATAGGGCACGATACCGATACCGAGCTCGCGACAAGTGTCGATGATGCTGGCGCCGCCCTCAGGATCCGCTCGTTCGAGATTGCGCTCCCATAGCGAGTATTCGCTTTGCAAGGCAGAGATCGGATGCACGGTATGGGCGCGTCGGAGTGTGGCTGCACTCATTTCAGACAGACCCAAAAAACGCACCTTGCCGGCCTTGACCTGTTCCGCCATGGCACCCACGGTGTCTTCGATGGGTACCGTGCGGTCCCGGCGATGCTGATACCAAAGATCAATATAGTCGGTGCCAAGGCGCTGCAGGCAGCCGTCGAGTGCTCGCCGGACGTTCTCCGGCCGTCCATCGACACCGGTCATGCGACCCTCTGCATCGAGCGCAAAGCCGAACTTGGTCGCGATGATCACCTCTCGTCGACGGTTACCGAGACCGCGTGCGAGCAGCTCTTCATTGATGTATGGGCCGTAGACTTCGGCGGTATCAAAGAAATCAATACCGAGTTCGAGTGCGCGATGGATGGTCGCGATGCCCTCTTGCTCATCGGGGGCACCGTACATGAGTGGCATGCCCGCGACGCCGGTCATGCCCATGGTGCCAAGGCCCAACGCCGACACCTCGAGTCCCTGTGTTCCAAGTTGACGGCGTTGCATCAGCGGGTGCTCCCCGTTTGAGCCGGCGCTTTTCTCTGTGCATCAATGATTTTTTTGGTGACGGTCCAGGTGGTTTCGTTCGGTCGGGGGTCGCCGAGCGGTGGCGGCTGCAGGTAAGCGGGAAAGCGATCGCTCAGGATTTGCAGCAGTCGAGCTGGAATCCGCTCGCGCTCGAACGATGAATATCCCGTGGCGTTGAAAATCATGACGCCGGGACGATCGCCCATTTGCATCCAGGGCAACCAGCTGGAAATTCTTTGCCAGGAGATTCTCGATTCACCGATGCGCGTGCGTCGATCATCCAGAAAATCATCGGCGCGATAATAGGTGTTAAAGATCTCCATGGCGTGATAGGTGCCGCCGACATACTCCTGATAATCCCCGCCCAAGGGGTTGGTGTAGAACAGAGGAATCTCGCGAGAGGACACCAAAGTGTCGTCGTACCGGCGCAGACTGACGGTGAGCGGGCTGCCATCGGCTTTGCGCAGATAGGTGGGGTTGCGCATGTTGACGGGGTCGTTCGCGACATGAATCACATCGACCGTCATTCCGGTCCAGGGGTTGCGCCAGCGGTCGATGATCTCGTTGGTTTGCGGATCAAGGTAGACCATGATTTCGCGAGATACGCTGCGAAACCCGGCGCCTCGTGCCGCATCCTCATGAGCCTCGCATTGCCGAACGTTAATGCCGATCACATTGAAGAGGTGCCGATCTTTCTCGCCGGGCGCCCGACTGTAGAGCTTGCCTTCCCACATGCCATAGCGGGTAACGCCCTCTTCGGTGGTGCCGCAGGTCAGCTTTTGACTCCAGCGCAATGCCGTCTCGCCCTCACGTTTCTCGGCCGGCGCCAACAGCTGATCCGTAGCCATGGTCAGCGGCGCGACGCTCGCGAGCACCACGGCGAGGGCCGATCGCTTGAGGATGTGAGACGGGTTAATCGCTGTCATTTTGGTTCTCCTGTGCGACAATATTTGCCCCTTCTGGCATAGAGTGTCGCAAATGTCGCAAATATGGTCTCCCGCCCACATGGCGACTTTTGCGAAAGTGGTGGACCTGAACGGCTTCTCGGCCGCAGCGCGGGCACTCAAAGTGCCGAAAGCCGCGGTCAGTCGAGCCATTGCCGAGCTGGAGTCGGAGTTGGGTCTGAAATTGATGACCCGCACCACACGGCGTCTCGCTTTGACGCCCGCGGGCGAACAGTTGTTACCGCACTGTCGACTGATTCTGCAGACGGCTGAGCAAGTGGAGTCGAGAGCGGCCTTGCTGGCGGAGCGGCATGCGGGTCCTCTGCGCGTACGCGCTGACCCGACGCTGGGTCGTATCTTGTTGGCACCGCTCGTGCCCCGCTTCATGGAGCAGTTTCCGGATATCCCGCTGGAGGTGGATCTCGGGGATTCGCTTGGCTCTTTGGATCACGAGCTCGTCATCCAGAGCGGTCGACCGATCGGGGCCAATGCTGATAATCAAGCCGATGTGGATGGCCACATGGTTCGGGAGCTCGGCTCGCCACCGACCTTGCTGTGCGCCACTCCGACCTATCTCGCCAAATCCGGCACACCGCGCTCACCCTCCGAGCTGGATCGTTTCGATGTGCTGTTGCCCGATGCCGGTCCCTCTGGGGCGACTTTACGGCTGACTCAGGGACAACGTCGCGAGGAGGTGCAGCTGCGACCGAAGTTGGCCGTGAATGACCCGGCGCTGCTGCATGCTTCGGTGGCGGCAGGTCTTGGAATCGGTCTGTTGCCTGAATTTCTTTGTCGTCAGGGGCTCGCCACCCGGCGTATGCAGCGGGTGCTTGAGGACTGGCAGTTGCCGCCGCAACCACCCTTGTGCGCCGTGTATCCATCGCGCCTCGCAGAAGATCGCCGTGTGCAGGCTCTGATCCAGTTTCTGGCTGCGCATATCGTGACCGCCCTCTCAAGCTGATGGCGGGCAACAGCTGGCAGCTGGGACGCTGACGGCTCGCAGGCGGGCAGCCCGCGGGTTAGAATGAGTCCAGATCTTGGGTGGCGGTTTCCTGTCACCTGATTACGCGACGAACAAGGACACGACCATGTATCGAGCTCCTCTCAAAGATTTGCGTTTCGTGCTGCATGAGCTGATCGGTGAACAGGCTTTGCAGGCCTGCCCCGCCTATGCTGAATATTCCCTTGATCTCGCGGATGCAGTCCTGGAAGAGGCTGGCAAATTCGCCGAGAACGTCCTCGACCCACTCTACAAGTCGGGTGACCGGGATGGTGCGCGTTGGACACCGGAGGGGGTCGTGGGTGCGCCGGGTTTCAAGGCGGCTTACCAGCAGTTTGCGGAAGGTGGCTGGGCGAGTTTGCGTGCGTCGCCGGAACACGGTGGTCAGGGTGTGCCCACCGTACTCGGCACCGCCGTCGAGGAACTTTGGGCCTCTTCCAACCTCGCCTTCAAACTTTGCCCGATGCTGACTCAGGGTGCGGTAGAAGCCTTGGAGCACTACGGGTCGCCCACCCAAAAAGCGTTGTATCTGCCGAAAATGGTGAGCGGGGAGTGGACCGGCACCATGAATCTCACCGAACCGCAGGCGGGTTCAGACCTGGCAGCCATCCGCACTCGCGCCCAACCGCAAGGCGATCATTACCGGATTTTCGGACAAAAGATTTTCATCACCTACGGCGATCATGATTTCACGCCGAACACCATTCATCTGGTGCTGGCGCGTATCGATGGGGCTCCGGCCGGTGTGAAGGGCATCTCGATGTTTGTCGTGCCCAAAGTATTGGTCAATGATGATGGGTCCTTGGGCAAGCGCAATGATGTGCATAGCCTGTCCATCGAACACAAGCTTGGTATTCACGCGAGCCCCACCTGTGTCATGGCTTTCGGTCAGGCAGAAGGTGCGGTGGGGTATCTCGTGGGCGAACCCAATCGTGGCCTTGAATACATGTTCGTGATGATGAATGCGGCCCGCCTGTCAGTGGGGCTCGAGGGTTATGCGGTCGCCGAGCGGGCGTATCAGCAAGCACTCGATTGGGCTTGCACTCGCATTCAGGGCAAACCACCCGGGGTGACGGGCGACGCCCCTGCCCCCATCGTGCATCACCCCGATGTCAAACGCATGCTGCTCAGCATGAAGTCACAGGTCGAGGCATTGCGTGCACTCACGCTTTATACCGCTTGGCAATTGGATCTCGGCGGCCAGCACGCCGATGACGCCGCCCGCCGTCGCGCGCAGACCCGAGGCGACTTGCTGATCCCCGTGGTCAAAGCCTGCAGCACCGAGGCCGGCATCGAGCTTGCGTCGCTCGGTATTCAAATCCACGGCGGCATGGGTTATGTCGAAGAAACAGGCGCCGCCCAGGCCTACCGCGATGTGCGCATCACGACCATCTACGAAGGCACCACGGCCATCCAGTCCAATGATTTCGTCGGCCGTAAACTGGCGCGAGATCGCGGCGAGGCCATGACTACACTTATCACCGACATGCGGGCCGAGCTCGAAGCGTTGCGAGTCGATCATGCCGCGGTCATGACGGCGCGCGACGCGACGCTTGCCGCAGTCGGCGAGCTCGAGGCCGCCACCCGCAGTCTGCTGGGTTCTTATGCCTCAGGCCCTGAGCAGGCGCTTGCAGTGTCAGTGCCCATGGTGCGCCTCGCGGGTGTCGTGATCGGTGGTTGGTTGCTGACCTTCTCGGCAGCCATTGCGGCACATCGCCTCGCCAATGGCGCGGCCGATCGCGACTTCCTGCAAGGCAAAGTCGATTCAGCCCGGTTTTATGCCACGCAGGTGCTGCCGCAGGCCACGGCGCTCGCACGCGTGGTCACCGCCGGTGCCGAGAGCGTGCTCGATGTAGCGCCGGCCACGCTGGCTCGCTAGTGAGACAGCGGGTCGGCGGGTCGGTGGGATTGGCGCGTACGCGCCCTCAGTCGCGCCGGTAGTCGACCACGCGCCGCTCCTGCATCATTTCTTTGATGAGCGGCTTGACGGCCTCATGGACCGGGTGGTTTTGGTAGGTCTCGAGTCCAGCCAGATCGTCGAATTCCGTGTAGAGCAACACATCGGCAGCAGTGGCTTCGTCGGCAAAATTAATGCCGACCTCGATATACCGCAGCCCCGGGATCTTGCCGCTCATGCCTTCCAGTAATTCTTTGGCCCGATTCGCCGCGACCGCCTTGTCCAGTGAATCGGCAACGCGCCACATGACGATATGCTTGATCATTTTTGCTTTTCCTTGATCTTCTTCGAGTCTTGATGAGAGGAGGCAGGCGCGTTATTGCGCAGGGCTTGCCAGGCGGCAATGGCCGCTTCGCGTGAGGCTTTGAGGTCGACCATCGGCATCACGGGACGCGGCCAGGGTGCGCGCGGATCGCTGTTCCACTTTTGGCAATAGAGCTGATCCGGATCAAACTTCTCTGCCTGTGATTGCGGATTGAACACCCTGAAATAGGGTGCCGCATCGGCGCCGCAACCCGCCGCCCACTGCCAGCCCAACGTATTGCTCGCAAGATCGGCATCGACGAGGGTGTCCCAGAACCAGCGCGCCCCCTCAAGCCAATGCAGTCGCAGGTTTTTCACCAGGAAGGACGCCACCACCATGCGCACGCGGTTGTGCATCCAGCCTTCGACCCACAGCTGACGCATGCCCGCATCGACAAGTGCCACACCGGTGCCGCCCTTTTGCCAGGCGCGCAGATCCTGTTGGCTGTCGCGCCAGACGAAACGCTCGTACTCGCTGCGCAAGGGCCGATCGACGGTGTGTGGAAAGTGATAGAGCAGATGATGCGCGAACTCACGCCAGCCGATTTCCGCCATGAAGTTACCGTCGCGATGTTCGGCTGCAGCGTGCCAGATTTGTCGCGGCGAGATTTCACCAAAGTGCAGATGCGCTGAAAGCCTTGATGTGCCGGGCACCGCCGGCAGATTGCGTGTTTCGGCATATTGGCCGATCGCGTCGCCGTTAAATTCTTTGAATCGCCGGGCAGCGCCTGCTTCACCAGGCTGCCAGCTCTCGGCCATGCCGTCGTACCAGCGTATTCGCGGTAACAGCCCAAGCTCGCGCAAGTCGCGGCTTGGCGGCCAGCTCGCCGGTGCAGGGATACGCTTTGGTGCGTGTAGGGGTTTTCCAGGTTCAATCACACTGCGGGTTTTTTTCCAGAAAGGCGAAAAGACCTGAAAGGGCTTGCCGCTGAGATTGCGGATATCCCAGGGCTCTGCCAGCAGCGCCGAATTGAAGGAGCGTGCTTCCATACCGCTTGCCCGCAGTTGATCTTTGATCAGCCGATCGCGGGCGATCACGAGCGGCTCGTAACGGCGACTCCAGTAAACCCCGGTCGCGCCTGTCTCGCGCAGCAGTTGGTGCAGGGCCGTCAGCGAGTCTGGAGCATCGGCATCCGGATCCTTGCCGATCTTGCGCAGGATGAGCTGCGAGCTCACAGCGCGCAAATCGTGCTGCAGTTGTGTCAATGACTGATGGAGCCACCAGCGTGAGGCGGCACCCGGCGCCCAGTCGCCTTCTTCATCCGGCGCCCAAAGAAATACCGGAATCACCGTGCCGCCACGCTCGATAGCAGCCTGCAGTGCCGGATGATCGGCGAGACGCAAGTCCAGTCGCAGCCATAGCAGGGTCGTCATGGGTGTCGAGCTCATAGTGCGTGTTGTTGCAGTATGCGATTGACGGCCTGAATGGCGGCAAGACGTGGATTGCTCTTGCGCCACACTGCGCCGACATGGCGCGTGGGTACCGGATCGGCGAAAGGCCGCAGTGCAAGTCCTTGCGTGTGCGCATAGTTGCCCCGTGCAGCAAGCTCGGGCAGCAGTGTCAGGCCGGTCCCCGCGGCGACCATTTGCCGCAGGGTTTCGATGCTCGTCGCGCGAAAATCCTGCTTCTCATGCACTTCGATGCGGTTACAGACATCAAGCGCCTGATCGCGCAGGCAGTGCCCGTCCTCAAGCAACAGCAGGGTTGCGCCTTCCAGATCTTTGACTCGCACCTGTTCCAGTCTGGCCATCGAGTGATCATCGGGAATGGCAACCAGAAAGGCTTCGTCGTAAAGCGATTCGACCGCGAGACTGTCATCGTCGAGAGGCAGCGCGAGCACGCCGAGGTCGATCTCCCCCGCGCGCAGTTTCTGCAGCATGGGCGCAGTCTGATACTCGTAGAGCATGAGTTCGAGCCGGGGCAGGGCGGCACGCAGCGCGCCTGCCACGTGCGGCAACAGATAGGGTCCGATGGTGGGTAAAAACGCAATGCGCAGCTTGCCCGCGAGTGGGTCCCGGTGGGTGCTCGCGATATCCATGACTTCATCGCTGGCTTCGATGATGCGTCGCGCGCGCAGCACAATGTCCTCACCGGCGGGCGTCAGAATAGCCCCCTTGCTTTGGCGTTCAATGAGGGTGACGCCAAGATACTCCTCCAGCTTTTTCAGTTGGGCGGACAGCGTGGGTTGGCTGACAAAACAACGTTCCGCCGCCTTGCCGAAATGGCCTGCGTCGGCCACCGCCACGAGATAACGAAGATCCTTGAGTTTGATATCGGCCAAGTCGACGCCTATCGATACATGGAATCTATCGAAAGAATCACATCAATTGATATGAAAGTCGAGTGATTGGGGCATCCGCCGACTCTTGGGATGAGGGAGCCACCACAGACCGGATCTCTCGGGCTGCTATGCTCGCCTCCATGAGCTCGCCCTACGAAAAAACAGCGGTTGTGGTCGTTTGCCGTGATGGTCCGAACGGGGAGCTCGTGCGCGCTACCTATACGCCGCAGCACATGGCCTACATTGAGACGGTGATGGACGAGCTCAATGTGGCCGGCCCCTTGTACGACAATGGCGGCGCGGATGGACCCATCGGTAGTCTGTACTGCCTACACACCAAAAGTTTGCAGCGCGCCCGCGAGATCATCGAGGCCGACCCCTATTTCGTGCACGGCGCTTTCGCCTCGGTCGAATATTTTCCGCACTTGCCCGCGGCTGGTCGCTACATCGGCGGCAAGATCTGGTGACTCCTCGGGTATGATGCTGCCTGGAGGCGGGCAGCATGATGCTCAATGAAATGTTCGACACAGAGGGTACGGTACGGCCGCACTATCGCGCCTATGCCGAATGGCTCGCTGCCGTCCCAGCGCATCGTCTCGAAGAAAAGCGCGCCGAGGCCGATACCCTGTTTCGCCGCGCGGGTATTACCTTTGCCGTCTACGGCGAGGAAACGGGAACCGAGCGCCTGATTCCCTTTGACATCGTGCCGCGCATCATTCCCGCTGCCGAGTGGCAATGGTTACAGCGTGGGCTTCGCCAGCGCGTCATGGCGCTCAATGCCTTCCTGCAGGATATCTATCACGAGCAGGAAATTCTGCGAGCCGGCGTGGTACCGGCAGACCAAATTTTCCGCAACCTGCAGTATCGACCCGAGATGCAGGACATCAATCTGCCGATGGATGTCTATGCCCACATCGCTGGCGTCGACCTCGTGCGGGCCGGTGCCGGCGAATATTTTGTTCTCGAGGATAACCTGCGGGTGCCCTCGGGCGTGTCTTACATGCTCGAGAACCGGCAGGCGATGATGAGGCTTTTCCCGGAGCTCTTTGCCACCTGCTCGGTCGCACCGGTCGAGCATTATCCTGACCTACTACTCGACTGTCTGCGCAGCGTGGCCCCTCCCGGTGTGCGAGAGCCGACCGTGGTGCTGTTGACCCCAGGTGCGCATAACAGCGCGTATTTCGAACACGCTTTTCTTGCGCAGCAGATGGGCATTGAGCTGGTCGAAGGTCAGGATCTTTTCGTCGATGATGAGGTGGTGTACATGCGTACCACTCAGGGTCCGCGCCGGGTGGATGTGATTTACCGCCGCATCGATGACGATTTCATTGATCCACTGGCCTTTCGAGCCGACTCCATGTTGGGAGTGCCCGGACTTTTGATGGCGTATCGTGCCGGGCGCGTCAATATCGCCAATGCTGTGGGTACGGGCATTGCGGATGACAAATCCACCTATCCGTACGTGCCCGACATCATTCGCTTTTATCTTGACGAAGATCCGCTGTTGTCGAATGTGCCTACCCGGATCCTGCGCCGTCCTGAAGATCTTGCGTATACCTTGGCCAACCTGCATGAGTTGGTGGTCAAGGAGGTCCACGGTGCAGGCGGTTATGGCATGCTGATCGGTCCGCTGGCTTCAAAGAAAGAGCTTGAAGCCTTTCGCGCACGGATTCTGGCGGATCCCGCCCGCTACATCGCGCAGCCGACGCTCGCTCTCTCGGCTTGCCCCACTTTTGTCGAGTCTGGCCTCGCGCCGCGGCATCTTGATCTGCGACCGTTCGTGTTGTCGGGCACCGAGGTCGCCATGGTGCCGGGTGGCTTGACGCGGGTCGCATTGCGCGAGGGCTCTCTCGTGGTCAACTCTTCGCAGGGCGGGGGAACCAAAGATACCTGGGTGCTGGAGCGTTGAGCATGCTGAGCCGCACCGCCGATCATTTGTACTGGATGGCTCGCTATACCGAACGCGCTGAAAATCTTGCGCGCATGCTGGATGTGAACTGCCGAATGACCTTGTTACGTCAGGACGAGGAGGCGGTTCGTCGGCGTTGGATGGCGATGTTGTCGACGGTGGGTCAATTGGAGCCATTTCTACAGGCGCATGGTGAGGTCTCGGAGCCGACCGCGATTCACTGGATTTCTTTTGAATCGAGCAATCCGGGTAGTATTCAGCGGTGTTTTGATCTCGCGCGGGAAAATGCGCGTGCAGTACGCGGTTCGATCAGCACCGAAACCTGGGAGACTCTCAACACGACCTGGCTTGAGGTTCGACGTTTTCGTCATCAGCCGTTGGCGGTCGAAGCCAAGAGTGACTTCTTTGAGTGGGTCAAGTTCCGTTCACATCTGGCGCGCGGCGTGATCGGCGGCACGATGCTGCATGATGATGCGCTGAAGTTCACGCATTTGGGCGCCTACCTCGAGCGTGCGGATAACACCGCACGCATCCTCGATGCTCACTTCGAGTTGCTCGCCGACCAGACCATCATTTTTGATGATGTCGGTGATTATTACGATTGGGGTGCGCTACTACGTTCGGTCTCGGCCTTTGCGATCTATCGTAAGGTGTATCGCGACAGGATCACGCCACGACGGGTTGCCGAGCTCTTGATCCACCATGAGCCGATGCCGCGATCATTGCGACATTGCATGAGCGCCGTGCAGAAAACGCTGGATGAGCTCGCCAATGCGCGTTCTGTCGAGACGCAGCGGAGGGCGGGTGAGATGCATGCCATGCTGCGCTACGGTCGCATCGACGATGTATTGGCAGAAGGTCCGAGACAGTATCTGCATGGGTTTCTCGCGCGAACCGCCGATCTTGGGGGCCGGATCGCCAATGATTTTCTGGTGTCGGAGGCATCCTGATGCGGCTGCATATTCGTCACGAGACGGTGTATCGCTACGATCGTCAGGTACAGCACAGCGTACAGTGCTTGCGCTTGACGCCGCGCACCGAAGCCGGTCAAAAAGTCTTGTCGTGGGAGCTGCAAGCTCCGGGGCGCCGCAGTCAGCAACTTGATGCTCATGGCAACCTCGTACATTTGCTTACGCTGGATGCGCCGCACGAGGAGATCCGCATTGTTGCCAGCGGCGTGGTCGATACCGAGGTGGTCGAGCATGCCTCACCCTCGGCGCGCGCCGCACTATCTCCTTTGGTGTATTCGTTGGAAACACCATTGACTGTGGTGGATTTACGACTCAAAGAATTCGCTGATAGCATGGCGCGGCCGGATTTGGATCAAGCCGACGTGATGGCATTAGCGGGTGCGATTCGCGATGCCATGGATTATGTCCCCGGTGCCACGGCCGTGTCGGATACGGCGAGCCACGCCTTTGGTCTGGGGCGCGGCGTCTGTCAGGATCACGCCCACGTGATGCTCGCCTGTTGCCGATGGCATGGGATCCCCGCCAGATACGTCAGTGGCTACCTGCTGTCCGAAAACGACGATCACATTGCCAGTCATGCTTGGGTGGATGTGTGGCTGGCAGAAGAGCGGCGCTGGCTGGCGGTGGATGTCACCAACCGGACGCTGGGTGGTGCACAGCATTGTCGTTTGGCGGTAGGCCGCGATTATCTCGATGCTTGCCCCATTCGCGGTGTGCGTCGCGGCGGCGGTGCTGAGCTCATGGAGGCACAGGTACGTGTGTCGGCCGACGCGTTACCGCGACTCGCGACCGGCAGTCGTTCGCGTTTGCTGCAACAGGTGCAGGCGCGGCATCTGGAGTCGCAACAGGCACAGGCGCAGCAGTAAACTGCCGTCATGACTTACTGTGTCGCTACTTTGCTGGACACCGGGATGGTGTTTCTCGCCGACTCGCGCACCAATGCGGGCGTGGATCATGTCAACACCTTTCGCAAGATGCATGTGTTCGAACGCCCCGGTGATCGGGTTCTCGTCTTGATGACGGCAGGCAACCTCGCCATTACTCAGGCGGTCGTGCATTGGCTTCGACAGAACGCCGCTGAGCCGGATAGCGAAAATCTGTATACGGCGGCTAATTTATTTGAGGCTGCAGCGCAGGTGGGTGAGGCCTTGCGCAGGGTGCATCAGCGTGATGCCGCTGCCTTGAAGGAACACGGCATCGACTTTTCCGCTTCCTTCATTCTGGGGGGGCAGATTCGGGGTGAAGAGCCTCGTCTATTCCATGTTTATGCTGCCGGCAATTTCATTGAGGCCACGTTGGACACGCCTTATTTTCAGATTGGCGAGTCCAAGTACGGCAAGCCGATACTCGATCGAGTGATTACCCGTTCATCCAGTTTGGCTGAGGCGGCCAAGTGCGCCTTGATTTCCATGGATTCGAGCATCCGCTCCAATCTGTCGGTCGGGCCGCCACTCGATCTGCTCTGTTTCAAGCGTGATGAGCTGCGGGTGCTGCTGCATCGCAACATCACCACTGAGGATGCCTATTTCAACATGATTCGTTCAGGTTGGAGTGACAGCCTGCGACACGCGTTTCACGCCCTGCCCAATCCGGAATTCTGATCACGGGCTCCAAGCAGCCGGTCTACCAGTTGGCTCATGTGCGAACTTGGTTTGGTACGGCGGGCGACCAAAGAATAGACCGCAGGCACGACCAACAGGGTGAGAAACACCGAGATGATCGTGCCATAGAACACCACGATACCGACCGGTAGCCGTTGCTCTGCACCCGCTCCGCTCGCCAGCAGGAAGGGAATGGCGCCAAAAGCCGTGCACAAGCTGGTCATCAGCACAGGCCGCAAGCGGATGGCTGACGCCTTGATGATCGCCTCGCTGAACTCCGTGCCGCGATCGCGCAGCTGATTGGCAAATTCGACAATGAGCACGCCGTTCTTGGCTGCGATTCCGATCAACATGATGACGGCAATTTGACTGAATATATTGATACTCATGCCATGCAGCTTGAGCCCGAAGACGGCGCCCAGCAGCGCGAGTGGCACCGTCACCATGATGATGGCCGGATGGATAAAGCTTTCGAACTGGGCTGCCAGTACCAAAAACACGATGATCACGGCAAAGAGCAGCGTGACCCAAAGTTGGCCACCGCTGCGCACATAGTCACCCGACTCACCATCCCACATCAGAGTGGCGCCGGAGGGTAGTTCGTTGCGTACCGTTTCTTCGAACCACTCGATGGCTTCACCCATGGTGTAGCCTTCCGCGAGATCGGTGCGGATTTCGATGGCACGCAGTCGATTGAAGCGACTGAGTTCGGTGGCGCCGCCGGTTTCGGTCAATCGTACGACACTCGCGAGCGGAATCAATTCACCGGATCGATCGGACCGGACCTGCAGATTGGTCAGATCCGTGGTGGTCGCCCGTTCATCCGGTCTTGCCTGCAATACGACGTTGTATTCACGACCACGATCAATGAATGTGGTGACGATACGCGAGCCGAGCATGGTCTCGAGCGTCCTGCCCACCGTCTGCAAAGACACACCCAAGTCCGCGGCGCGATTGCGATCGATCGCCACCCGGATTTGCGGTTTGCTGGGTTCATAGTTCGACTCCACCCCCGTCAGCCCCGGGTTCTGTTCCGCGAGCGCGACCATCTGATCCGACCAGCGCGCAAGACTCTCGTAATCGGGCCCGCCAATTACGGCTTGCACCGGTGAGCCAAAGCCGCGGCGCAGCCCACCGGGTGTGAGAGCAATGGCCCGTACGCCTGGTAACTTGGCAAGCTCGCGCTGCAGTGTCGCAGCAATTTCCTGTGCCGAGCGGTCGCGTTCACTCCAATCCACCAAGGTCACGATCAAGCGCGCGGAATTGACCGAACCGGTGCCACCGCCCCAGCCACCGGGTACTCGTAGCGTGACACGACGGATCTCGCCGCTTTCCATTTCACGCATGGCGATTTCTTCGAGCCGGCGGCCGTAGTCCGCCGTGTACTCGAAACTTGCACCCTCGGGGGCTTGCAGGGTGACAAAAACCCGACCGCCATCGCCACGCGGTGCAAATTCTTCAGGAAGTGCACGAAAGGTGAGCATGCCGATGAGAGTCAAGCCAAGCACGGAACCCACGATCAGCCAGGGTCTGCGGATCAGCTGCCGAAGGCGCCTCTCATAGATTTCCTGCAATCCCTCGAACAGCGATTCGACGGCATTGGCAAAACGACCATGGCGCATTTCTTTGGGTGGTGGCAGCCTGGAGGCCAGCATGGGCGTCAAGGTCAAGGCAACCAGCGCCGAGAACAGCACGGCTGCCGCCAGCGTAAGCCCAAATTCCCGGAATAATCGACCTACGTCCCCTGGCAGGAAGGAGATCGGGACAAAGACCGCAACCAGAGTCAAAGTGGTGGCGATGACTGCGAAACCGATTTCGCGGCTGCCGCGCACGGCTGCGACGACCGGCGTTTCACCCAATTCGGCACGCCGGTGAATGTTCTCAAGTACGACGATGGAATCATCGACTACCAGCCCGATGGCCAGCACGATGCCGAGCAAGGTCAAAACATTGATTGAATAGTCGAGCGAATAGAGCGCCATGAATGCGGCGATGACCGAAACCGGGATGGTGACCGCCGGGATGATCGTGGCGCGCAGCGTACCGAGGAATCCATAGATCACTGCGAGTACCGAAATGAAGGCGAAGACCACGGCGATCAGTACTTCACGCAAGGCCGCCTCGATGGCGACGCCGTCATCAATGTTCACATCCAGGCTGGCACCTGCCGGCAATTCCGGTCGCAGGCGCTCGATTTCTTCGTGCACACCCCGTACTACATCCAACACATTGGCTTTGGACTGCGCTTCGATGCCGATACCGACCCCGGCACGGCCATTGGTTCGCATCAGGCTGCGGTTGTTTTCGGCTGCCAGCTGGATGTCGGCGACTTCACCCAGGCGTACGAGGTGTCCTTCGGCGCCACGACCAATGACGAGGTTGCGAAAATCTTCGACGGAGTCAAGACCGACTTCCGTTCGCAGCGAAAACTCGCGCTCCACCGATTCGATGCGTCCGGCGGGCAATTGAACATTTTCGCGGCGCAAGGCGCTTTCGATATCGCCGACCGTGAGGGCTCGAGCGGCAAGCGCTTGACGATCGATCCAGATCCGCATCGCAGCGCGTCGTGCGCCACCCAACGAAGCACGCGCGACTCCCGGTACGGTCGAGAAGCGATCCAAAATATAGCGCTCGGCGTAATCGGTGACCTCGAGCTCGGTCATGTTTTCGGAGTTGAAAGCCAGGTACATCACGGCTTCGGCCGTGGAGTCGGCTTTGGCGATCTGTGGCGGCTCTGCCTCCGGCGGTAGTTGGGCAACCACTCTGGAAATTCGGTCACGGATATCATTGGCCGCATCATCGATGTCGCGCTCGACATCGAACTCGATACGAATGTTGGAACGCTCGTCCTCGCTGTCCGACTCGATTTTGAGGATACCCTCGATGCCGGCGATGCGATCCTCGATCACCTGTGTGATCTTATTCTCGACGATACTCGCGGAGGCGCCGCGGTAGATCGTATTGATCGATACCACAGGTCGGTTGATATCCGGATATTCACGCAAGGGCAGACGATCCAGAGAAACCAGACCAAAGATCACAAGCAGTGCGCTCAGCACCGCCGCAAACACCGGCCGCCTTATGCAGAACTCCGAAATATTCATGGTCTCGCCTCGGCTTGTACCGCAGCGCCCGGTCGTACGCGCTGCATGCCTTCCACGATCACCTGCTCACCGGCAGCTACTCCCTCGGTGATTACCACGAGGCCGGGTTCCCGACCGCCGGTTTGCACTTCACGACGCTCTGCGATCCCGTCTTTCACCACAAATACATGCGTCTTGCCTTCGGTGGGCATCAGCGCAGATTCGGGCACCAGAATGCTCGGCTGAGCTTGCGCCTGCAGACGTACGCTCATGAAGAGACCGGGTCGCAACAGACCCGATTCATTGGGGAGTTCAGCTCGAACCGAGACGGCACGGCTGATTGGATCGATCCGCGAATCGATGGCGGTTACCTCGCCGACAAATTGTTGCTCACCGAGTCCGTCCGCCGACGCAATGACCGGCAGGCCCGGGCGCAGATTTCTTAGAAACGATTGGGGTACCGTGAACTCGAGCTTGATTGACGACGTATCATCGAGCGTGGTGATCACGGAGCCGGGATTCACCAATCCACCCAAACTGACGCGGCGAAAGCCCGTCTTGCCCGCAAACGGGGCTCGAATCACTAGCTCATCCAAACGGGCACGGGCCGCACTCACGCGCGCCTCGGCTGTTTTGACGGCGGTTTCGAGTTGATCGAGTTGTGCTTGTGACAAGGCCTGGGTCACGGACAGGTCTCGCCCCCGATTACGTTGATTGCGGCTTTCGAGAAGGTTGGCTTCGGCTTCGACGAGCGCGGCACGGGCCTGGGCCTGATCCAGTTCGACCAGGATGGTACCCGCGCGTACTTGCTGCCCTTCAGCAAAACGAATGGCCGTTACCGTGTTACCGGTTTTTGAGGTGACCTCGATAGATTCTTTGGCGAGTGCCGTCCCGACCGCCTCGATACTTTCGGCAAATGGGCGTTCGATCGCAGTGGCGGTGATCACCGGCGCAGGAGCTCCACCGCCCGGGCCGCGCGCGCCGCTCGGCGGGGCTTCGCTGCCCGAACAGGCTGTGAGCACGCTCACGGCAAGCGCGAGCAGCACGGCAGTCCGGCCGGATCGAGAGAAGATACTTTGGCAATCGCGGTAGGGGGTCATGGTGTCTTCCAAGCCAAACAATAAAAAATCCGGCCACTGCCAGATCGCTGCAGGCTGATATTTTGGGGCGCGAATCTTAACTTAAAAGATTGACGGATGCCGTGACAACGACCTCCGTTCGGTCTCACAGGGCAGGGTTACAGTTACACCACGCGGCCGCGTCGTCCACCCTCGCGCCAGTTGCGGATATTGGCAGCCATTTCATCGAGACAGCGCTGGCGGGCTTCCCGGGCCGCCCAGGCGGTGTGTGGGGTGACGATCAGATTGGGGATATCGGGATCGAATAATGGACTGCCGTCCACAGGGGGTTCCTGTGGCAAGACATCAATGGCCGCCCCCCCGAGGCGCCGGCCGCGTAAGGCTTCGGCCAGCGCGGCTAGATCCACCAGTGCCCCCCGAGCCGTATTGATCAGCAAGGCATCCGGCTTCATACAGGCGATGCGCGGTGCATCGATGAGGTTGCGGGTCTCGTCTGTCAGCGGACAGTGCAGGCTGACGACATCCGCCCTCGCGAGCAGCTCATCAAGGGGGAGACGCCCCGGTTGCGACGGGCTGGATGGGCGTTGGGCAACCAGCACCTTCATGCCGAGTGCAGCCTCGCAGGCTCTGGCCACGGCTTGTCCCAGCACACCCCAGCCGACAATGCCGAGGGTGCGTCCGGTGAGTTCGCGGATCGGATGGCTGAGGATGGTGAAGTGTCGGCTCTGAGCCCAGGTGCCGTCCATGGCATCACGCGAGTAGTCGCGCAGGTGGTGGGTTAGCATCAGCAAGACCCCGAGCACATGTTGTGCCACGGAGGCACTGCAGTAATCGCGAATGTTGCAGACGGCGACGCCCCTTTCCTGTGCAGCCTGCAGATCGACGTTGTTGGTACCGGTGGCGGCGAGCGCGATCAGTCGCAGATCGCGCGCGCCGAAGATGATCTCGCGGGTGAGCTGCAATTTATTGAGCAGCACAATGGCATTGCCATCAATGATTTCGGCGACGCGATCTTGCGGTGTCAGATCGCGTAGTTCCAGTTGCGGTGCCGCATCCAGCAGCGATCGCGGATCGAGATCGCCCGTGCTGACCGTCGAATAATCAAGAAAGATCGATTTCACGGCTCAGCAGTGCATCAAAAGCTCACACGCATGATGCTTTCGGCGATACAGGCAGGCTTGGTCTCGCCTTCGATCTCCACCGAATAACTTTCCGTAATTTGCAGCACATTGGCTGCAACTTGCTCTACTGCCACCAAAGTGAAGCGACCGCGGATCCGAGCGCCCGCCTTGACGGCATTGGGGAAGCGCAATTTGTTGAGCCCGTAGTTGATCACCTGACGAGCGCCGGGCAGGTAGGGTTTTGATTCGTCCACGAGACCGCGCAAGGGCACCAGCAACGACAAGGTCAGATACCCATGGGCGATGGGGCTGCCGTAGGGCGATTCTTTGCGAGCCCGTTCCACATCTACATGGATCCACTGTTGATCGTCGGTCGCCGCACCGAAGGCATTGATTCGTTCCTGGGATACCGTCAGCCAGTCGCTAACATGGACCTCCTGACCCACGCGGGTTTGCAAGTGGGATAAGGCTTCAACGATTTTTTCGGTCATGATGTCCTCTTCTCTATGCTCGGTGGGCTACCAAAGCCAAGCTGTATTTTACCCTACCCGCATCTGCACATGGCTTCGCTATTTTATTTCTTTGACATTCGGCTGCGTACCAAGTCACCCGCTTCCTTGTAGGTGGCCGGGAGCTTGCCCATGAACGCGTTCGGCTTGAACACGGGCTCATAGGCGGCGAAGACCGGCATCATCAATGCCATGGGCACCTCCGGGAATCGCCGCGTCTTACGGAAATTTCCAATCGGAATACGTGCGGTGATGATGTCTTCATGATGGTTATCCGTCGAGGCGAGCGGCTTGCCCGCAGGGTCGACAATCACGGTGCCCTCATCCCGCGCGCCGGAGGCCTCCGGAAAACCGAGATTGTCCGGGGATACGGCGTTACCCACCCCGACGGTGTAAATGCGATTGGTTCGGGCTGTCGCCATGGCCGAGGCGGCATTACTGCCGCCGGTCACCGACAACACAAGGAGCTCGGCACCCTTCAGGGCAAGACAGCTGTAGAGCATCGGTTCGATACCCACGGCCGTGATGGCAATATTGCCGATGTCGGTGCGCGCCACGGGTAGGGTGGCATCCCAGCCGTACATCTCGACATACCGATCGAGTACGTCGTACACCGTGGTGCCGATCAAGGCCTGATCGCCGAACAGTCCGAGGATGTTGCGCGCCTTCCATTGCTTGCTGACGATCTCGCCATCAGGCCCCACCAGGACTGACATGTTGATGATGTGATCCGGCCAGTCTTTTTCTTTGGCATAGCAACCGAATGCGATGTAGCAACCGTAGCGTTTTGCACGCTCGCCGATGGCTTCGGTTTCCGGTCCGGGCAGTTCAAAAGCGATTTGCTGAAGCTCCTTGCGGTTCCAGGGTTGGAAACCCTGAATCGGAAACTCATGCATGCAGATGAGATCGACCTTGGATCCCCACCGGCGCTCCCCGCCCCATTCCTCGGGCGAGTTTTGCGCCAGATCGATCAAGCGCAGTGCCCGATCCATATTGCGCTTCAGGGTTTTCGCCTTGTCACGCAGATCGATGGACCACAGCTGTGATTGCACAGCCGCGATATTGATGCTGTCCTGCTTCAGGGGAACCGTGGCGTACACGCCATTTCGCGCTACCGATACCCCATGCGCGGCCTGAGTGCCTGCGGCCGAGCTGCCGGTGGCCACCTCGCTGCCAAGCGCGGTTTCCGGCTGGCTTGCAACCGCCGCAAGACTCGCCGCAGCAGCGCCCGTAATGAGTGATCGTCGATCCAGAGTGGCAGATTTCTTTGGCATGAGTTTGCTCCTTGGGCTGGGGATCGGCCGGTTGATCGGCGCCGGTGACTGCAGTCATTGCCAGGCCATTGTCATGGCTCGATGACAACCTCCGACCACAGATTCATAAAATGCCGCCGAACTTTTCGCATGGCAGCTGGCGTATGACAACTGTCGCAATTGGGAGCGTACACGAGATGGACATTTATCAAGCCCGCCGTCCGGTGGCATTGGTCGTTTCATTGATTTTGGCGGCTGCGGTGGCTCAGTCAGCCCATGGGCAGACAACGGATTCGACCGACATTTTTGCGGGACTTGAAGAAGTGGTGGTCACCGCCCGCAAGACCACGGAGCAGTTGCTTGACGTGCCGCTTGCGGTCACTGCCTTTACGGCGGATGCGATCCAAGCCCGTGGTATCACGAGCCTGGATGACGTCGCAGCATTCACCCCGGGTCTAACTTTTTCCAATGTACTCGGTGAGTTCCTCCCAGCCCCTGTCATTCGTGGTGTCGCGCCCATCGATATTTTCGGTGAATTGAATACCGCCATTTTCCTCGATGGGGTTTACGTGGCCGGTCGCGAAGGCATCAATTTCAACCAACTCGACCTCGAGCGTATCGAGGTGGTCAAAGGCCCGCAGGCTGCGCTCTATGGGCGCAATGCCTTCAGTGGCGCAATCAACTACGTCTCGCGCCGACCCACGGCCGAGTTCAAAGGTCGTGCCACCGCCACGGCGGGTAATGACGGCAAGCTGCTGGGTGGGCTGACCTTGAGCGGTCCCATCGGCAATGGAGATCTGAGCGGTCGTCTGTCGCTGTTGCAGGATCAGTGGGATGGCTCATATGACAATGCCTATGCGGGTAATGGACGCAAAGTCGATATCGGTGGCTACACGTACAAGACCGCTTCGGGTGCGCTTTACTGGCAGCCGAGTGAAACTTTTGAAGCCGAGCTCGGGGTGTATCTCTCCGACGATAACATCGCGAACTCCGCTGCCACCGCGGTGGCAAGCAACTGCGAAGATCGTCGAGTACGCGATATAAACCTCGGAGTAGCCGCACCACGCTCGAGTCGGCTGCTCAATTATTGCGGTGAATTCCCTACCATTGACAAGGATGCATTGCTCGCGAGGCCCGAAGCCACAGGTGAAAACCGTCGTGTTACGCGTAGCCATCTTAAGCTGAGCTGGGATTTGGCGGATGGGGCGAGCTTGACCGCGATTACCGGCTATTCCAAAGTCACCCAGAATTTTTTGGTGGATGGATCGCGCAATACCGGAGAGCTGATTTATACCTATCAGGCCAATCCCACCTTCACTGTTCCTTTCCTGCCAGGACGTCAGTTGACTCGGGGCGTCAAACAATTCCGCTCAGGCCTGCTGCAGATCGGCCCGGAAGTCCGTACCGAGGAAGTGAGTCAGGAATTGCGTTTCGAGAGTGATCGAGAGCAGCGCGCCCGATACTCGATTGGGGCTTACTTTTACAGCAACGAAACCACCGCAGGCGAACAGGGTGTCGTCGCGACCCAGCCGCTACCAGCGGACTTCTTCTCGTTCTGCTTGGCTTGTACCAATGTCGGGGTAGGTATCACGGATTTCGCCCCTGGCGTAGGCAATGCCGCATTCCTTCCTTATTTTACGGATCCTGTTGGTGGGGCAGTATTTCGTGATACTTCGGTCGAGAAAGGGTCTGCACCGGCCATCTTTGGTGCCTTTGAGTATGATTTGACCGAGCAATTGACGGCTTCCTTTGATGGTCGGTACACCGAAGAGGAGCGCAAGTTCCAAGATAATCTGACGGACGCGAGTGGTAAAAATACGTGGGATCTTTTCAGTTGGCGTACCACGTTGCGTTATAAGCCTGCGGATAACATCACCGTGTTTGGCGGTGTTGCACAGTCGGAAAAATCCGGTGACTTTGACCCGACCAACGTACAGTTGGTCAGTAATCCCGGGGTCAACGTGACCTTGCCTGGCGCTTTTGATTCCGAATCATTGATGAGCTACGAGCTTGGGGTCAAAGCGGAGTTGCTCGATCGACGGGTCGCCATTGAGCTCGATGTCTACCAACTTGACTGGAGCGACATCGTTATTCCTCAGGTTGTGTCCACCATTAATGGTCAAGACATCATCACTCCTACGGGCGTCAATGTAAATGCGGGAGATGCCTCGATCAAAGGCGTCGAATTTTCTTTGACTGCACGACCGGTGCCTGGGCTCGATCTCAACTTCGGTATCGCTTATTCCGATCCGAAATATGACAACGCCCAGGTGGACAGCTTCGTGGACTTCCCGTCGTTCGCGCCGGATGGCGATGTGTCGGGCAACCAGATTCTGCGTACCTCCAAGGTGCAGGCCAATGCAGGCCTGCAAATCACTCGTATCCTGGCCAGTGATGTCGAGTTTTTCCTGCGCAGCGACATCACGCATCGTGGCAAGCAATTTGCGGACGCCTCCAATCAGGCGATCGCGCCAAAATCGACTCAGGTCAATGCCAGCCTTGGTTGGCGGGCAGAGGCGTGGGCAGTGGAGCTATGGGGCCGTAACCTGACGGATGAGGATGCCCCGACGGGCGGCTTCCGTGATGTCTACTTCAGCAACACCACGCCCGATGGGGTGAATGGTGGCGGCACATTCTTCCCCTTCCGCTGGACGGTCTCGCATCCGCGTCGCACCACCTACGGACTTACCCTTCGATACAATTTTTGACCATTCGATCGTTGCTACCTGGCCTCGGTGCGAGCGTCGCGCCGAGGCCTAGTATCGCGGCGTAGCGCTGCTCGCAGCCTTGGCAGCGGCCAGCTGATCGGCACCAGCGCAGGCTCTTGCCGTCGATTCTTCCGAAGAACTCCCCGAGTGGATCGGCATCGAATTCGCGCAGCAAGTCAATGAAACTGCGGCTTTGAAACAGCCGGGAATGTCGTTGCCAGTGGCCGTGTGGCCAGCTTTCAAGTTGCCAAAGCTGTGACCGCTCAAGATAGCCGAAGCGCGCTACGGCTCTCGGCACCCTCAGTTGCTCAACCCCGCACAGCGCGCGCCATTCATGAATCACGGCGTGGGTATCGTTGAGAACATAGCCCAGCAGCACGGTATGTCGCGCGGTGGGTGGGCAGATCCTTTCGCAATAGGCCTGCAACAGGCGCTCAACCAGATATCGGCTATGTTGCGGGATACCCATGCTGCAAGCCTAGCGTGACCCGTGGGCAGGGGGCTATCCTCTTCTTGTGTCGAGTACGCCCCAGTTAAACGTTTCCCCTCTGCGCCATGGCCAAAGCGCCATCCTTCACGAAGACGTGCAGGCCAAAGTATTGCAGGTCATTGCGCCGCGGTTGGTGCCAATACGCAAGCGCCTGTTCTGGGGGTTGTTGTTGCTGCTGCTCCAGAACCGGATTGGCAGACGTTGGATGCAGGCGCGTTATACAAACAGAGGATAAGCAATGCAGCTAACATCGATGGTTCTGGCATTCCTCGTCGGCATGGGTCTCGTCGTGCAAGTCGGGCTCAACATGGCCGTGGCGCGCGCGATAGGCGGCGCACCCATCGCGGCACTGGTCAATTTTTTGGTCGGTACGGTCATGCTGTCCCTGATGCTGCTCGCCATGCGGCAGGATCTACCCTCGCGCGAGCAGTTGACCGCCGTTCCTTGGTGGGCGTGGATGGGTGGTTTGCTGGGTGCGATGTACGTGGCGACGGCCACTTTCGCCGGGCCGCGAATCGGCGCGTTACTGCTCTTGGCGCTGACGTTTAGTGGTCAGCTAATAGGCTCGATGCTGGTGGATCATTTCGGGCTACTTGGTTTTCCACAGCAGACCATCGGTGCCAGCAAATTGTTGGGCGTGTTGTTATTGTGCGCGGGTGTCGTATTAATCGCTCGTTAGTGCTTGGCGCAATCACTGCAAAGTCCGGTGAGCTCGAGTGAAGCGGGCTCCAGTACAAAACCCGCCGCGCGAGACTTTTCTGCCAGTAGCGCATTGATCGCGGGATCATCCAGCTCCACCACACGTTGGCATTGTCGGCAAACCAAAAACTGCGCCACATGCGGCTTGCCGGGTTCGTCGCAGCCGATGAAGGCATTGAGTGAATCAATTCGGTGTACGAGTCCCGCGCTCATCAGGAATTCCAGCGCACGGTACACGGTCGGTGGTGCCGCCTTGTCCCGCTCGCGGGCAAGCTCCGCCAGAATTTCATAGGCGCCGATCGGTTCGTGGGCGCGCCAAACGATCTCGAGCACCCGTTGTCGTACGGGTGTCAATTTCAGACCGCGTTGGGCACACACCTCTGCAGCTGTGGCTAGCGCCTTGTCGATGCAGACGGCATGATCGTGTAGACCGGTGCTGTGCAGGTGCGGTGGCTTGGCCATAAGTTACGTTATCATGCGACGCGTATGGCTACCAAGGATCGGGTTCCCGTCACCGTCCTGACGGGCTTTCTGGGCTCCGGCAAAACCACCTTGCTGAATCGGATTCTTGCTGAGAACCATGGCAAGCGCATTGCCGTCATCGAAAACGAGTTCGGCGAAATTGGCATCGATCACCAGCTCGTCATCGGTGCCGAGGAAGAAATTTTCGAAACCAATAACGGCTGCATTTGCTGCACTGTTCGAGGCGACCTGCTGCGTATTCTCGGCCAGTTGCTCAAGCGTCGGGACAAATTCGATTACATCATCGTTGAAACCACGGGCATGGCCGATCCGGGCCCAGTCGCGCAAACTTTTTTTCTGGATGATGATTTCAAGGAACAGTTTTTGCTCGACGCGATTGTGACCGTGGTTGATTGTCGGCATATTGAGCAACACCTTGACGAGATGAGCGAGCCCGGTGAGCAGGTGGCCTTCGCCGACGTGATTCTTCTCAATAAAATCGATCTGGTTTCCGCAGCCGAGTTGGAGCGGATCGAACGTCGTGTGCGCGCCATCAACGGCACGGCAAAGATTTTCCGCAGTCGCAACGCTGATGTTCCGATCGCCAACATTTTGGATGTGGGTGCGTTTGATCTGCAACGGGTGCTGGAGGTGGATGACAGTTTCCTTGAGCCACAGTATCCGTTCGAATGGGCGGGCCTCTACGCTTTGCCTGCGGGGCAGCATGTGTTGCGCAGTGGGGAAGATGCTCATCATGACGAGCATCACCACCACCACGACCACCACCACGAGCATGGCCATGACCACGGCCATGACCACGG
>CAZHLL010000001.1:90672-92297 GCA_964533305.1 uncultured Acidibacter sp. | reverse complement strand
GCACGCGCCGGCTGAGTTCAATTTACATGTTGCTGGGTATAAACCCATTGCGCAGAGGGCCTTTGCCTCGCACCATCACGATGAAGCCATATCCTCGATTGGATTGACGGACCCGCGGGCGGTCGATCCGCAGAAGCTCAATGATTGGCTATCTTATCTTTTGCAAAGTCGAGGCCCGGACATTTTTCGCATGAAGGGCGTGATGTCCGTCAAGGGCGAGGACCGACGCTATGTGTTTCATGGTGTGCACATGATGTTCGACGGTCGGTTCGAGCGGCCTTGGCCACAGGATGCTGTACGGATGAATACGCTGGTATTCATTGGCCGCAAGCTCGACCGGCAGGAGCTCGAAGCAGGTTTGCATTCCTGTTTCGCCAAGGATTGATTGCCAATGAAAACGCCAAGCGCCATTCTCGATCCGCTTCATAGCGTCAAAGTGGACGACTTTGTGGCCAGTCTTGCTTGGTCGCCGGATAGCCAATCTTTGGCCGTGGGGGGTGGCGAGGGCAAGATATTTCTTTTGCAGCCGGGCGCAGATGGTCTGCAGGCGAAAGAAGTTGGCGAGCACATGATGGGGGCGTTGGCGGTGGCATGGCAGCCCCAGGGCTCGCGCTTTGCGAGTATCGGCCAAGATGGTCGTTTGGCGATATTTGATGGCGCCAGTGGTGTGGAGTTGGCAAGTGCGCGTCTTTCGCGACAGGCTGGCGCCGCGGTGGCTTGGGCACCCGATGGCCTGCAACTCGCGTATGCAGCAGGCAAGGCGATTTTTCTTTGCTCGCCCGATCTTGGATCGTCCGGTTTATTGCATGAAGCTGCGACTCAAATCACGGCTCTGGCTTACGCCAAGACCGGCAGGGAGCTTGTCGCTGCGCGCAATGGTGGCATGGATCTGCATCGCTGGATGCCTGAGCATCAGCTGCGTCACTATGCTTGGGAGAGTCCTTGTCTGACGGCCGCCTTCAGTCCGAATGGCAAATTTTTGGCAACGGGAACGCAGGATGGGTCCGTGCATTTCTGGTACCTCGCCACCGGCAAGGATTCACAGATGCGCGGTTATCCCGACCGAGTCGACATTACGGTCTGGCGCCACGATGCACGGTACCTTGCGACGGCGGCGGCTGAGCAATTGGTCATTTGGGACTTTGGCGGCAAGGGCCCGGAAGGTTCGCGGCCCTTGCAGTTGCGCAGTCATAGTGAGCGCATTCAGGCCTGTGCTTTTCAGCCTGAGGGGTCCTATCTGGCGTCGATCGGCCGCGATTGGCGCTTGTCCCTATGGCAGCCCGGCAAGTTTGACATTGATCTCGATGCACATATGACGAGCGCTGAGCCGACGACGCTCGCCTGGTCGCCGGATGGGCGTCAGATCGCAATCGGCATGCAGTCCGGCGAGGTGGCGATCTACCGTTTGCGTCTTGTTGGCTGAGTCGCGATCACGCAAAGTGTGTGCTCTGCACATCATTTGGGAGGGTTCTCATGACGCATTCGCCATCGCGGGCCACAGCTCTGGCTTTGGTCTGTCTCGGGGTCTGGCTGCTGGGTATGTCCCCGAATGCAGAGGCGTAGTCGCTTGGCGACAGTGTCGATCAAGCGTTGGCGGAGCTGCAGCCGAAAATCATTGAATGGCG
>CAZHLL010000001.1:0-90572 GCA_964533305.1 uncultured Acidibacter sp. | reverse complement strand
GGCGTCGCCAAAACCGGTGTCGTTGCGGTGCTGCGGGGTGCTCGTCCCGGACCCACGATCGCCCTGCGAGCTGATATGGATGGCTTACCCGTCACCGAGCAGACGGATGTGCCTTTTCGTTCTCGCGTCACCACCACCTTTCGTAACGAGACGGTAGGGGTCATGCATGCTTGCGGCCATGATGTGCACACCTCCGTGTTGATGGGTGTGGCCGAGGCGCTGACCCGTGTCAGGGCGGAGCTTCCGGGTACGGTGGTGTTTCTTTTCCAGCCCGCCGAGGAAGGTGCGCCCGAAGGCGAGGAGGGTGGTGCATCTTTGATGGTGCGCGAGGGCGTGCTCGAGCGCTATGGTCCTGAGGCCGTGTTTGGCTTGCACGTGTTTGCGAATATGCCGGTGGGAATGATCGGCTATCGAGGAGGTCCTTTGATGGCCGCCTCCGATTCCTATCGCATCGTGGTGAATACGGCAGAAGCCAGCGGAGCAACGGCCACGTTTGAAGTGAACCCAGGCAGCAACCCCGTGGTTCGCAATGACCCTGACCTGACTCGACGCGTCGTTCCTACGCTCACGCGGGTTGCCGGTGAGGGCAACGTTCGCACCGTGCCGTTGGTGACGGGTGCCGAAGATTTCGCTTATTACGCCGAGAAAGTGCCAAGCTTCTTTTACTTTGTCGGCATCACGCCGCGTGGGCAGAATCCGCTGACCGTAGCCTCGAATCACTCGCCATTATTTTACGTGGACGAGGCGGGCATCCCGGTGGCGGCTCGATCACTGGCGCATATTGCCGTCGATTATCTGCAGCAAGGCGCCGCTGCCGCAGGTCGCTGAAAGCGACCTGCGCGTCAGCTGAGCATCGGCATGATCGGCAGCCGACGAATTCTTTGGCCATTGGCGGTATACAGGGCATTACAAACCGCTGCCGCAATCGGCGGCGTTCCCGGTTCGCCAATACCACCCATGGCGGCACCACTGTTGATGATGAATACATCGATAACGGGTGACTCTGCCTGACGCAGCACAGGGTAACGGTCAAAGTTACCCTGAACCGGTGCTCCGCCCTCAAGTGTGATCTCGCCGTACAACGCGGCGGACAAACCATAGATGATGCCACTTTGCATCTGCGCGACCACTTGGTCCGGATTGACCGCCAAACCGCAATCCACCGCACAGACGACGCGCTCGACCCGTAATTTACCGTCGATCAAGGAAATCTCTGCGACTTGCGCCACAATGCTGCCGAAGCTTTCGTGCAAGGCGATACCATGATGATGGCCTGAGGGCAAAGGCTGTCCCCAGCCCGCTTCGCGCGCGGCGCGATCGAGCACCGCCAAATGGCGCGGACGCTCCGCCAGCAGCGCTTGCCGATACTCGTACGGGTCACGACCCGCGAGTGCAGCCAACTCGTCAATGGCTGAGTTCAACACAAAACCGTTGATCGAGTGTCCGACGGCACGCCACCAAAGAATGGGGGTGGCCTCGGTCGTGTTGTGGATCTCGATGCGAAGGTTCGGCATGGCATAGGGCATGTCATGGATACCCTCCATGGTCGAGGGATCCACGCCAGTGGGCGTCACGGCAAACTTGCCCATGGCTGTGTTCGCGAGTACGGGCTTGCTGGCCGTGACGTAATGAAAGGCCGTCGGCAAGCCGTCCGCACCCACGCAGGCGCGCACTCGTGACAGGCTGAAGGGACGGTAATAACCGCCTCGGGTATCGTCTTCCCGCGTCCACACGGTTTTGACAGGACGACCCACGCCCTGCGCGACCTGCGCGGCTTCCACCGCAAAATCTGAGGTACCGCTCGCTCGTCGCCCAAAACCACCGCCCAAAAACTGCGTATGAATCTTCACGGCTTGGGCCGGCAGGCTGAGCGCAGCAGCAACCAGCTGTGCATCCTGGGATTGATTCTGTGTGCCCAGCCACAAGTCGCAACCATCGTCGCGCACTTCCGCGACGGCATTCAGCGGCTCCATGCAGGCGTGAGCCAAATAGGGGAGCTCGTATTCGACATCAATTCTTTGGCTAGCACGCGACCACACGCTGCGCGCATCGCCGCGGTTATCGCCGAGCAGTCCGGGCTTGGTGAGCAACGAGCGCCATTCTGTACGCAGCGAATCGGTCGAGGTGGATGCATGATCCCCGAGATCCCATTCAACACGCAGTCGCTCGCGACCTTTGAGTGCTGCCCAGGTGTGCTCGGCCAGCACGGCCACCCCACTCGGCACGGCCTTGACCGAATGCACCCCCGGTACTTGCAGCGCGTCACTTGCATCAAAAGCTTTTAATTGGGCACCAAACACGGGTGGACGAGCCACCACTGCGGTCAGCATGTCGGGGCGCATGACATCGATGCCAAAAGTGGCTGACCCCGTGACTTTGGCTCGCCCGTCGAGTCTTGGCTGGGGCTTGCCGATGTAACGAAAGCTGCTTGGGTCCTTGAGGGCGATGGTGGCTTTGTCCGGCACCGGCAAGGTCGCTGCGATTTCGGCCAAGGCGCCATAGGCCAGTTTGCGACCGCCCTGATCAAACACAAACCCATCGTCTGTGCGCAGCTGATCCGCCGGCACCTGCCAGCGTTCGGCTGCAGCGGTGATCAGCATGGCGCGCGCCGTGGCACCCACTTCGCGCAAAGACTGATACGTGGTGTTGGTGCTCATGCTGCCACCCGTAAACTGGGCAGGCAGAAAAGGGTGGTTGAAGGCGGGATCGACGCCGGCGAACTCCACCTTGAGCCGCTGCGGGTCAACGTCCAGCTCCTCCGCAAGCACCATCGGCAGGCCGGTGTACACACCCTGCCCCATTTCGCTTTTGCCGATAATGACCGTGATCGTGCCATCACTGCCAATTCGCAAAAAAGCATGTGGCTGAAACTCGCTTGTCGCGCGATCCGTCCCGGCCAGAATCTGCGGCATCCAGCTGACGCCCGCCGCCGTTCCGACCGCGACGACCCCCACGCCCAGCAAAAAGTGCCTCCGACTCAAGCCATCCTGTTGGCCCGTGATTTGGTTGGCATCCGGACTCATGCTTTGCCCCGGTTGCGTTGAATTTCAGCGGCGCGCTTGACGGCTGCCCGAATTCGCGGATACGTGCCGCAGCGGCAAATATTGCCGTTCATCGCCGAATCGATGTCTGCATCGTTGGGATCGTCGTTGCGCGCGAGCAAGGCCGTGGCGGCCATGATCTGGCCCGATTGACAGTAGCCGCACTGGACCACATCGAGCTCCATCCAGGCCTGTTGCACCGGGTGTGACCCGTCGCGAGACAGATTCTCGATGGTACGGATGTCGCCGCCCTGCACTGCCGCCACCGGCGTGACGCAGGAGCGGATCGGCTGCCCATCCAGATGCACGGTGCAGGCGCCGCATTGTGCAATCCCGCAGCCGTATTTGGTGCCAGTGAGTTGCAACAGATCGCGCAACACCCACAACAGGGGCATGTCGGGCGCGGCATCGATTTCGCGGGTCTCTCCATTGACTCTCAGCGTGATCACGATCGGACTCCGGTTGCGTCAGTTTCGGAAGCCGAGAATATACCCAACTTCCGGTCCGTACATGCTGACATCCGACACTTGAAGATGAGAGTTTCACGGCGAGAAGTGTCCGGTTCAGGCTAAGCTTCCGTGCGGGGTCGTACGACATCACCTGCGCCCCATATCAGCCCCTGTCATGTCGGAGCCATAAGCGTGATGCACAACGAATCGTTTTTGCAGCGTCATCTACAGCGCTTTGCGCGGGTGGAGCCCAAAGAAACCGCAGCAGTGGTCGCCTCGTTCTTTCTATTTTTCTTTGTACTGGGCAGTTATTTTGCCGTCAGACCAATACGGGAGACGGTGGCGACGGTGCTCGGTCGGGAGCAGGTCGCGGATCTTTGGCTCTTCACCGCGGGCTTCTCGATCCTCATCGTGCCGCTCTATGGCTGGTTGGTGGCGCGGGTGCGACGGAGCTTGCTCTTGCCCTGGATTTACGGCTCGGTGGCGATCACCTTGGCCGTCGTCGGCACTTACATCCAGCTGGATGCAGACAATCTTCGGGTCGGTAAATTCTTTTACGTCTGGATCAGCGTGCTGAACCTCATGCTGGTGTCGGTGTTCTGGAGCTTTCTGCTCGAGGTTTTCTCTTCCGAGCAATCAAAGCGTCTGTTCGGCTTCATTGCAGCGGGTGGCACCTTGGGAGCGTTGATTGGTCCTCTCACCGCTCGCCTGACTGTCGAATGGATTGGTAATACAGGGGTACTGTATCTTGGCGCGGCCGGTTTTCTGGGCGCTATTGTCTGTCAGCGTGTGCTGTTGGGTATATGGGCCGAGCCACGAGCCGATCGTGCCGCGGTTGATCTCGACTCCGGGGTCGGCGGCAACCCATTTGCGGGCATTTTCATCGTCTTGCGCTCGCCCTACTTGCTCGGTATCGCCTCGTTCGTGGTGCTGCTGTCGGCCGTCAACACCTTCATTTATTTTGAACAACTGCGACTGGTCACGGAAACTTTCAGCGATACCACCCGTCGAACCGAAGTATTCGCCACGATTGATTTCACTGTGCAGTCACTGACCATTTTGTCGCAGGTATTGTTGACCGGGCGTATCGCCTCGCGCTTTGGTGTGCGCACCCTCCTGACTTTTATTCCGGTATTGATGCTTTTCGGTTTCTTGCTGCTGTCGGTGTTCAACGCCTTCATCATGATCGCCATCCTCATCATTCTGCGGCGCTGGGGTGAGTACGCGTTCATTCGCCCGGGTCGCGAGATGTTGTGGGGTTCTCTCGATACCGAATCCAAATACAAAGCCAAGGGCTTTGTGGATGTGCCGGTCTATCGGGCTGCCGACTACGTGGGCGCACAAGCCAAAAGTGCGCTCGATGCCATCGGCACCTCTCCGGCTGCCGCCGCCACCTTGGCGGCAGGTCTTGCCGGCTGCTGGGCCATCAATGGTTGGATGCTTGGCCGCAAGCGTGATCGCGATGACACCATGAAGTCGACCGGGAACGCAGCATGAGATCCGTGAAACAGTGGTGGTTGCTGGTGTGGTTGATCTCTGGCTGCCTCGCGCAAGTGGCCTGGGCGGACACAGTCAGCGGAGCCCAGCGTCGGGCAGCGGCTGATTATCTTGCGGCTGTGTCATCGGGCGGTGGTCAGGCAGTGGCTTTTGCCCTGCATCCCGATGAGTTACAGCGTTTGCGCGACAATCTGCTCAAGAGTTTGCGAGAGGAGGCGGTACGCGGTGAATCCGTACAGCGTCAAAGATTGTTTGGTGAGGCGATGGCGCTTGCGCAGATAGAGCGCCTGACGCCAGTAGATTTCTTTGCAGAGCTTTGGCCAAAGTTTTCGCTGAGTGCTCGTCGCTACGCAGACCTTGACGGCATGGTGTCGGTGCGTGATGGGCGCTTCACGCATGTTGTGGTCAAGGGCCGGCAACCGAGCGAACTGGGCGCGATGCGAGTCCCCGAGCTTGTTACCCTGCTGCCATACGGCAAGGAGTGGAAGGCGGCGCTGCCCGCAGAGTTTGAAGCCCGTATCGAGGATTTGCTGGCCGGGCAGGCAGGCTCCACGGCTCAAGCTGATGGGGTCGCGCCCCCCACAAAGAATCCTGCTGACGTTCTACGCATGCTGGAGCAGGCTGAGCAGACGCTGGTCGGCGGTGATTGTCAGGGTTATTACCGGGATTTTCTCAGCCCGGCCTTGCAGCGCTCGCTGGAGGGGGCGAGCCTCACCGCCCTGATTCGCGCTTGCGAGCGAGGTCTCGCCAGTCGAGAACTTTTGATCGCCGCATTGCGGATTGTGCGACGCAGCGCACCTCGATTTGATCCGGACGGCAACCGGGCGGTCTATGATGTGTCCGGGCAGGGTCTGCCTTATGACCGGTTTGTTCTGATCAAGCAGGCTGGCCAGTGGTTCATCGCCGAGTAAGGCGCGCGATACTGGGTGCCGAGATTCATTCGAATGGGAGTGTCTGACATGTCAATCAAATCATGGCGCAGAGTTTTGATGCTGTCTTTGGTGTTGTCCGTCTCTACTCTTGCCGGCTGTGGCGTTAATCCGCAGAAAGTCACCGTGCCGGTGGTGGAGTCCGTCGATCTGCCGCGGTTCATGGGTCCCTGGTATGTCATCGGAGTGATACCCACGTTCATTGAAAAAGACATTTACAACGCTGTCGAGACCTATGAATTGCTGCCAGATGGCACGATCGCGACTACGTTCACCTTCAATAAGGGTGCTTTCGATGGGCCAGCCAAAGAAATGAATCCGCGCGGCTTCGTCATCCCCGGCACCAACAATGCCATCTGGGGCATGCAGTTCATCTGGCCGATCAAGGCCGAATACGTGATCTCCCACCTCGATGCGGACTACACCGAAACCATCATTGCCCGCAGCCAGCGTGACTACGTCTGGATCATGGCCCGCACGCCCACCATCAGCGACGAGCGCTACGAACGCATGAAGGCCAAGGTGGCCGAGATGGGCTATGACCTTGGCAAGCTGGTGAAGGTGCCGCAGACAGCGGCTGCCGCACCCGTATCACCGCCGACCGCAGACCGCGCGCGCGTCAACGAGATCCTGGCAAGCGTCGCCGCGGTGAGCCCCGAGGCGCTGCGTGCGCGACTGCAGGCATCGGGCACGAAGCCACTGGTGTTGGACGTGCGTACCGCAGAGGAGTATTCGGCCGGTAGTGTGGCGACGGCCCGCAACATCCCCCATGCCGATATCGTCGCCAATCCGCAGGGGGCGCTGGCGGGTGTCGACCCGGGCACCGAGATCGTTCTTTACTGCGGGACCGGTCGGCGGGCCTCGATGGCCATCGAGGCCATGCGAGCGGCGGGATTCGCCAATCTCACCCACATGACAGGCGACTACCCGGCTTGGGCGAAAAGCGCTGCTCCCTGAGGTGTCGCTGAACCTCGGCATGGTCGGTGGGTGGCATCGGTTCCTTCGGCGAGCCTCGTCAAGCTCGCGGGTGCCTTAACCCCTTGCTAGACTGACGAATTTGCGCGCCCCGGATCGGTCGGGGCGGGTCAGATTTGGCGGGTCCAGCATGACAAAAGAGGGCATTTTGCGCTCAGACTCCATCGGAGTTTGGGAGAAGGCGGCAACCAAGGCGGCGCGAGGCGGCGACCTCAGCGACCTGTCATGGACGACGCCCGAGGGTTTAACTGTCAAGCCACTCTATACTGAGGCTGACCTCAAAGACCTCCCCTATCTCGACACCCTGCCCGGGTTTGCGCCGTTCATTCGTGGCCCGCAGGCGACGATGTATGCCGGGCGGCCTTGGACCATCCGCCAGTACGCTGGATTTTCGACGGCCGAAGAGTCAAACGCGTTTTACCGTAAGGCGCTCGCAGCGGGGGCACAGGGCGTGTCGGTCGCTTTCGATCTCGCCACCCACCGCGGTTATGACAGCGATCACCCGCGGGTGACCGGCGATGTCGGCAAAGCCGGTGTCGCGATTGATTCCGTGCTCGACATGAAGATTCTCTTCGACGCGATTCCGCTCGACAAAGTTTCTGTCTCGATGACCATGAACGGCGCGGTGTTGCCGGTGCTTGCGGCCTATGTGGTTGCCGCCGAAGAACAGGGCGTTTCACAGGAGCAGCTCTCCGGCACCATCCAGAACGACATTCTCAAAGAATTCATGGTACGTAACACGTACATTTATCCGCCTGAGCCATCGATGCGCATCGTCGGCGACATCATCGAGTACACCGCCCGGCACATGCCGAAGTTCAATTCAATTTCGATTTCCGGCTATCACATGCAGGAAGCCGGGGCGAACCAGGCCCTCGAGCTCGCTTTCACGCTTGCCGATGGCAAGGAGTACGTGAAGACCGCGATTGCCAAGGGTTTGGATGTCGATGAATTCGCTGGTCGCCTGAGCTTCTTCTGGGGCATCGGCATGAATTTCTACCTGGAGATTGCCAAGATGCGCGCTGCGCGTCTTCTTTGGTGGAAGATCATGCAGGAGTTCGGCGCCAAAAACCCGAAGAGCCTGATGTTGCGCACCCATTGCCAGACTTCCGGCTGGAGCCTGACCGAGCAGGACCCGTATAACAACATCGTGCGTACCACCATCGAAGCAATGGCCGCGGTGTTCGGTGGCACCCAAAGTTTGCATACTAATTCTTTTGATGAAGCGATTGCGTTGCCGACCGAGTTCAGCGCACGCATCGCGCGCAATACCCAGCTGATATTGCAGGAAGAAAGCCAGATCACGCGCGTCGTTGACCCTTGGGCGGGCAGCTACATGATGGAGAAGCTGACGCAGGATATGGCGGATGCAGCGTGGGCCATCATCGAAGAAGTGGATGCCATGGGTGGCATGACACGCGCCGTGGACAGCGGCTGGGCCAAGTTGCGGATCGAAGCCAGCGCAGCCGAAAAGCAGGCGCGCATTGATTCTGGCAAGGATGTCATTGTCGGTGTCAATAAATTCAAGCTCGATCGCGAAGAGCCGGTGGAGATCCTGCAGATCGACAACATGGCGGTGCGTGACAAACAAATCGAGCGGTTGCAGCGTTTGCGTGCGGAGCGGGACGACCATCAGGTCAAAGCAGCGCTCGAGGCGCTCACCGCTGCGGCTCGCTCGGGAAGTGGCAATTTATTGTCTCTTGCCATCGATGCCATGCGCTCTCGTGCCACGGTGGGAGAGGTCAGCGATGCACTCGAGACAATCTGGGGCCGTCACCGAGCCCAGTCGCAGGAGGTGAGCGGCGTGTATGCAGGGGCCTATGAAAGTGGTGAGGATTGGACGGCACTGCAGGGTGATATCGCAGCCTTCGCCGAGCGCCATGGACGACGGCCGCGCGTGTTGATCGCGAAGCTTGGGCAGGATGGACATGATCGCGGCGCCAAGGTGGTTGCGAGTGCCTTCGCCGATCTCGGCTTTGACGTGGATGTCGGTCCGTTGTTTCAAACTCCGGAAGAGTGTGCGCGGCAGGCGATCGAAAATGACGTGCACGCGGTTGGTGTCAGTACGCTGGCGGCGGGTCACAAAACTTTGGTGCCGGCCATTATCGAAGCGCTGCGCGCACAGGGTGCTGATGACATCATCGTCTTTGTCGGGGGCGTGGTGCCGCAACAGGATTACGATTTCCTGCACGCGGCGGGTGTCAAAGGTATCTATGGCCCAGGTACGCCCATCCCGCAGAGTGCTCGCGACGTTCTCAACCATATTCAGCGTGCTTGTGGCGAACCTTGAGGACGATCAAACGTTGATCGAGGCCGTGCGCGCCGGCGATCGGCGCGCCTTGGCTAAGGCGATCACGCTGCTTGAATCCACCTTGCCTGCGCATCGGCGTCGGGCGGATGAGATGTTGGACGCCTTGCTGCCTGCCACGGGGCATTCGCTGCGGCTCGGCATCTCCGGCGTTCCGGGTGTTGGCAAATCCACCTTCATCGAGGCGCTCGGTCTTTTTTTGATCGAAGCAGGACATCGGGTGGCGGTGCTGGCGGTGGACCCCTCCTCGGGTATCTCCGGTGGATCCATCTTGGGCGACAAGACCCGCATGGAGCGGCTCTCGGTACATCCACAGGCCTATATTCGGCCGAGCCCATCATCGGGCACTTTGGGTGGCGTCGCGGAAAAAACCCGTGAAGCTTTGCTGGTCTGTGAGGCGGCAGGCTACGACATCGTCATCATCGAGACGGTCGGTGTCGGTCAGTCCGAGACCACCGTCGCCGGCATGACGGACATGTTTATCTTGCTGCAATTACCCAATGCGGGCGATGACCTGCAGGCAATGAAAAAAGGCATCATGGAGCTCGCTGATCTTGTCATCATCAACAAGGCCGATCTCGATCCGGATGCCGCCTTGCGCGCAGAGGCGCAAATCACGGGGGCTTTGCGTGTTTTGCGCTTTACTGGCGCACCGTCCAGTCAGCACTCTGCCTGGCAAACCCGTGTGCTGCGTGCCAGCGCCTTGAAGTCCGAGGGCTTGGGCGAATTCTGGCAGCAGGTCAAAGAATTTAAGGGTTGTCGCGCGGCGAGTGGAGAATTCGCCGAAAGGCGCCGCAAGCAGGCACTGACCTGGATGTGGGATCAAATCAATGCGCGTCTTGCAGCCGATTTTCGCGCCTCGCAGGCCGTCAAGGCGATTTTGCCGCAGGTACTGCAGGATGTGGCTGCCTCGAGGGTTGCGCCTTCGTCTGCCGCCCGACGTTTGATCGACATTTTTGCTTCTCAGGGGACTTGAGGTCCGAGGAAACCACCCATGCATGACATCATCCAACAACTCGAAGAAAAGCGCGCCCAGGCCAGGGAGGGTGGCGGTCCAAAGCGGGTCGCTGCGCAGCATGCCAAAGGCAAGCTTACGGCGCGCGAGCGCATTGAACTTTTGTTGGATGAAGGCAGCTTCGAAGAGTGGGACATGTTTGTGGAGCATCGCTGCACGGACTTCGGTATGCAGGACCAGAAGGTACCCGGCGATGGGGTGGTGACGGGCAACGGCTTCATCAACGGCCGCCTTGTGTTCGTATTCAGCCAAGACTTCACGGTTTTCGGCGGCTCCCTGAGTGAGTCGCATGCACAGAAGATCTGCAAGATCATGGACGCTGCGATGAAAGTGGGCGCCCCCGTGATCGGCATCAATGATTCCGGCGGTGCTCGTATCCAGGAAGGCGTGGCTTCACTGGGCGGATATGCCGAGGTGTTCCAAAGAAATGTTACGGCTTCCGGGGTGGTGCCGCAAATCAGTTTGGTGATGGGGCCATGCGCCGGCGGCGCCGTTTATAGCCCTGCCCTGACGGATTTTATTTTCATGGTGAAGGACAGCTCCTACATGTTCGTGACGGGGCCAGACGTGGTCAAGACCGTCACCCACGAAGAGGTGACAGCCGAGGATCTGGGTGGCGCCATCACCCACACGACCAAAAGCGGTGTGGCTGACCTCGCCTTTGACAACGATGTCGAGGCGCTCTTGATGGTGCGTCGGTTCTTTAATTATTTACCCTCCAACAATCGGGAAAAGCCGCCGATACGCGAGGCGGGTGATCCTGCGGATCGCGACGATTATTCGCTCGATACTCTGGTGCCTGACAACCCCAACAAGCCCTACGACATGAAAGAGCTGCTTACCAAAGTGGTCGATGACGGCGAATTCTTTGAGCTGCAGCCGGACTATGCCAAGAACATCATCATTGGGTTTGCCCGCATGGATGGCCAGGTGGTCGGTATTGTCGCCAACCAGCCGCTAGTTCTGGCTGGATGTCTCGACATCAAAAGCAGCATCAAGGCGGCGCGGTTCGTGCGCTTTTGTGATGCTTTCGGCATTCCCGTTGTGACTTTCGTGGATGTACCGGGCTTCATGCCGGGGACATCACAAGAATACGGCGGCATCATCAAGCATGGTGCCAAGCTGCTTTACGCTTATGCCGAGTGCACCGTGCCGAAAGTCACGGTGATTACTCGCAAAGCCTATGGTGGTGCGTATGACGTTATGGCGTCCAAGCATCTGCGTGGCGATATGAATTTCGCTTGGCCGAATGCAGAGATTGCCGTGATGGGAGCCAAGGGTGCCGTGGAAATCATTTTCCGCAACGAAAAATCCGACCCGGCAAAACTTGCAGCCCGCGAGGCCGAGTACAAACAGAAATTTGCCAACCCTTTCATTGCCGGGGCTCGAGGCTACATCGACGATGTGATCATGCCGCATGGCACGCGTCGTCGTATTTGCCGCGCCTTGACGGTCTTGCGTGACAAAAAAATTGAAGAGCCCTGGCGCAAGCACGGCAACACGCCTCTTTGAGCCACCGATCGGAGTAAAGAAACATGTTCAAGAAAATTCTGGTGGCCAACCGTGGTGAAATTGCTTGTCGGGTCATCAAAACGGCAAAGCGCATGGGCATTGCGACCGTCGCAGTCTATTCGGAAGCGGATAAAGACGCGCGGCATGTCGAGCTGGCAGACGAAGCCGTGTTGCTCGGGCCAGCCCCTTCGCGCGAGTCTTATCTTGTAGCGGACAAGATCATCGCTGCCTGTAAGCAGACGGGCGCCGAGGCGGTGCACCCCGGCTACGGATTTCTCTCGGAGAACGCCGAATTCAGTCGTCGCGTCGAGGCAGAGGGTATTGTTTTCATCGGCCCCAAGCACGCTTCGATCGCCGCCATGGGTGACAAGATCGCATCCAAAGAATTGGCTGCCAAGGCCAAGGTCAACACCATCCCCGGCTACAATCAGCCGATCGAGTCGGCGGACAAAGCGGTGGAAATCGCGCGCGGTATTGGCTACCCCGTGATGATCAAGGCCAGTGCGGGTGGTGGTGGCAAGGGCTTGCGCGTGGCGTTTGATGATAAGCAGGCCCATGAAGGATTCGATTCGTGTCGTAACGAGGCGCGTAACAGCTTTGGTGATGACCGAGTCTTCATCGAAAAGTTCGTGGAAGAGCCGCGTCACATCGAAATCCAGGTACTCGGTGATGCTCACGGTAATTGTCTTTATCTTTGGGAGCGCGAGTGTTCCATCCAGCGTCGACACCAGAAAGTAATCGAGGAGGCGCCAAGTCCGTTCCTCGATGACAAAACACGAAAGGCCATGGGTGAGCAGGCGGTGGCGCTGGCCAAGGCGGTCGACTACCAAAGTGCCGGCACGGTGGAGTTCGTGGTCGGTAAGGACAAAAGTTTTTATTTCCTCGAGATGAATACCCGCTTGCAGGTAGAGCATCCGGTCACTGAATGCATCACTGGTCTTGATCTCGTTGAGCAGATGATTCGGGTTGCCGCCGGCGAGAAGCTTGCATTCAAGCAGAAAGACATTGCCCGCAATGGCTGGGCCATCGAATGTCGGATCAATGCAGAAGATCCTTTCCGTAATTTTTTGCCATCCACCGGCAGGCTGGTCAAATATCGCCCGCCAACACAGAATCTCGAAGCGGCGCAACCGGGGCCCATTGAGGGGGGTGTTCGGGTGGATACCGGGGTTTATGAAGGTGGCGAGATCCCGATGTACTACGACTCCATGATTGCCAAGCTCATTACGCATGGGCGAGATCGTGCCGAGGCTATCGCCAAAATGCGCGAGGCGTTGAATGCGTTCGTAATTCGTGGCATCTCGAGCAATATTCCGTTTCAGGCGGCGTTGCTGGCGCATCCGCGATTTGTCGCAGGGGACTTCAATACGGGGTTCATCGCCGAGCAGTTTCCGCACGGCTTTTCGTCTTCTGCGGTGGCGCATGATCAGCCCGATTTTCTATTAGCGCTCGCTGCGGCGTCGCATCGGCGTTCGCGTGAGCGTGCGGCGACGTTGACTGGGCAACGCCGGGGTCGGGAAGTTCGCATCCGCGAAGAGTTTGTCATCGTGTTGATGGACGAGTCTGGGAGGCGCGATCAGATCCCTGTGACCGTACGCGGTACGGATGCCCTGTTGCATGTCACTTTGGCAGGTCAAACGCATGAGGTCGCCTTCGAAGACAATCTGCGCGACATCGCCGTGCACGGCACCTTTGACGGCAAACCCTTTTGTGCCCAGATAGAGCGGGTGGGGTTGGGTTATCGTATCCAGCACAACGGCGCCGCCTTGTTCGCCAGAGTGTTCAGCCCGCGTCAAGCAGAGCTCGAATCTTTGATGCCATTCAAAGCGCCGCCTGATCTCTCAAAAGTACTGCTGTCACCCATGCCCGGTTTGCTGGTAGACGTTGCAGTGACAGCCGGGCAAACAGTCCGCGCCGGCGAGCGCCTTGCCGTGATCGAGGCCATGAAGATGGAGAATATTCTTTTTGCCACGCAGGACTGCGTGGTTTCAGAAGTGATTGCCAGTAAAGGCGCTAGCCTGGCGGTGGACGAAATCATCATGCGCTTTGAATAAGTGAAACCAACACGGATCAGCAGCATGACGACACTGGAGCGACCTTTTCGGATTCTGGGTATTCAGCAAGTGGCCATCGGTGCCACCGACAAACAGCGCTTGCGTCACTTATGGGTGCAGTTGCTGGGCCTTGATCTCACCGGCAATTACGTCAGTGAACGTGAAAACGTCGACGAAGATATCTGCGCCATGGGGCGGGGGGCGTCAAAAGTCGAAGTGGATTTGATGCAGCCGCTGGACCCCGAGAAAAAACCCGCTGTTCACGCCACGCCACTCAATCATATCGGTCTTTGGGTGGATGACTTGCCAGCGGCCGTGGATTGGTTGTCGGCTCAGGGATTGCGTTTTGCTCCGGGTGGTATCCGCAAGGGCGCGGCAGGGTACGATATTTGTTTTATCCACCCCAAGGGCAGCGATGAATTTCCCTTCGGCGGCGAGGGCGTGCTCATCGAATTGGTGCAAGCGCCGCCAGACGTGATTCAGGCTTTGTCTGCCCACTGATCGTCGAGGGTTTGCACCGCGACGATCAAAGTCCCGGGTCCGCCATGAACGCCGATGGCCGAGCCCACATCGGTGATTTCGCAAAACTCGATCTCGTGTCCGGCAAACGCGGCGAGCACTTTTTGTTTCGCCTCTTCCGCCTGTGCTTCGGCGGCGCCATGGGCAATCAATATTCGCAGACGTTCCTGTGGACGCGGCGTCACCCGCTTGCGCACAAAGCGTACGAAGCGGGACAGCAAGGCATGATTACCCAATAAGCCACCGCCCGCCGCCACCCGACCATTGGTGGTGCGCAAGATGACGTTGAGCCTCAACCACCTGGCCAGTCGACCCACGCTCGCCGGTATGCGCCCGCCCCGTACTGCGTAACCAATGTCGCGTATGAGCGCAAAGGTCTGCGTTCGCTCCACGGCTTGGCGGGCGACCTGCGTGACTGTGGCAAAGTTTGCACCTGCTGCAGCCGCTTCGGCCGCGGCAATCACCACCAGACCTTCGCCGATCGACGCATTGCGGCTGTCCACCACGGTGATGGGGCGTTCCGTCGTGGTCATTCTTTGAGCAGCAGTCAACGCGGCATTGTGGGTGCCGCTTTGTAGTGAAGTCAGGTTGATGCTCACCACCCCGGCAAAGTGGGAGCTCAAAAATTCGAACATGCGACGAAAATCACCCGGTGGCGGTTGCGACGTTTTGGGATGCACGGGATTGTTGACGATCTCGCGGTAAAATTCGCTTGAAGTCAAACTCACCTTGTCCAAAAAAGACTGGTTGCCGAAGTGCACGCGAACCGGAACGATGTGGATTCCGAGTCGCTCACTGATGGACTCAGGGATATCCGCCCCCGAATCGGTCACTACGGCGATGCGCTGTGCGCCAGCATGATGTGCGGCACGTTGCTGCTGCAGCATGTCATCTGCTTTTTGTGCACTGACCTCACCATATTCACCCGCCAGCAGAAACACGGCTTGTGGATCGTCCACATGAATGTGAATTTTGGCTTTGCGCTTGCTGCCGCCCACCACCAGGCTGGTGCCAATCAACGAAAGTTGTTCTCGCAGCTGCCTGAGATCGATGTCGCTGCCGCCCCGCGCCTGTACCAGACACTCGGTGCAGTAACGCTGATCTGCGACGGTACCGTCTGCCGTGAGCCCGGCCATCGGTTCGTCACCGGCATGCATGGGGATGGCGACGGTTTCCAGACGCCCCGTATCGAGAAAATCCGCCATACCCTCCAGCATTTCCACGAAGCCCAGTGCGCCGGCATCCACCACGCCAGCCGCTTTGAGCTCGGCGAGTTGTCCGCGCGTGGCTTCGAGACTGGCCCTCACTTGGCCAAGGGTGCGGGTAAACAAAGCAGAGAAATCGTTGACGTTCGGCAGCTGCGTTTCTGCTGCTCTTGCAAACTCGCCGATGACGGTGAGAATCGTGCCTTCCTTCGGCTGCGACAAGGCATCACGCGCGTACTGCACACCCTGCTTGAGAGCCGATGAGAATTCGCGCAAACCCAGTTTGCCGAGATGCCCGGCCGCATCGCCCAAACCCAGCAGGAACTGAGCCAGAATGGCGCCCGAGTTGCCACGCGCGCCATCGAGGGCGGCATCGGCCACGCGCACCAGCACGTTGCCGGCATGTGGATCCGACTGCCGATCAATGGCGGAGAGCACGGCTGACAGGGTCATGGACATGTTGGTGCCTGTATCGCCATCGGGCACCGGGAATACATTGATCTTGTTGATATGGTCGGTTTGTCGAAACAATCGATAGATACCCGCCCGCAAGGTATTGGCAAGCAGCAAGCCGTCGAGTTCCTCGGGTGATCCTGAGTGAGTCAGGGTTGGATTCACGCTGCTCATTGAATCGATACTTTGAAGTTGTTGTTGCCAAAACCGAATATCACGCCATCGGCAGTGATGGCATTGACTCGTAAGCCACTACGGCTGGTATCCCCCTCGCCCAGTCGTTGACCATCCAGAAGAATGAATCTGCTATTTCTTTGGGGATCAAAGACGTGCAAGGTGATATTGGCGGCCGGAATGGCGGTGCCTTGCGAGAGCAGCGTATCTCGGCTCGGCAGGTTTGCGCTAAGCGGCTCGAGTCGTGTCACGGCGGGTTGTCTTGCGGTGTCTTTTGCGACCGCGGTTGGATTCGCTGCCGCACGCGCAGGTGCGCTCGATTCTGTTCTGGTCCGCCGGGCCGTAACCGAGAGGGGTTCGCTATCCACCGCCCTCGTATCGACGACTGATGGACTCATGGCCGCAGGTGGTGAGTCGGTGTTTTGCATGGCCGGTTTTGCGCCGATCACAACAGCGAGCAGAATCAGCACATTGATCAATAGCAGGGCAATCAATGCCCATCCCCAGGCGGGCACACGAGCCGGTTGCCGGGCGACGCCCGATGACAACCAACCGGACTCGAGCATCTGCGGCCGCGATTGCTCGGATTTTTTCAGCGCATCGAGAATGAGTGACATGTCTGACACCCGCGCCCTAATTTACAACCCCTCATGCTGCAGAGTATTGCACGCCTTAACGGGCAGCGGCATAGTCACGCACACCGTGGACAGCCCCGATTGGACGCAGATTTCGTCTGCAGACCCTGACCTTCGTCAGCCTCTTGCGGCCTCGCAAATGCGGCTGTGCTTCGCTGATCTGGACGGATACGCGCTTGAGTCAATGGACCTTGACTGTCTGGATGAGGTGGAGCAGAAACGGGCTGCGACCATTTCGCACTCCGTGCAGCGAAATCGTTATCTCCTCTCGCGCTGTTTGTTGCGCCAACAATTGTCTGCCCTGACCGGAGTCGCCGCCAAATCTTTGCAATTGGAGATTCTGTCGCATGGCAAGCCCGTGCTGCGCGACATTGGCGGCCCGTTTTTCAATCTGGCTCATACCGGTCCCTTCTGGCTGCTCGGCATGGCCATGGGTCATGCACTGGGTGTCGATCTTGAGCGGATCCGGCCATTGACCGACTTGCAGCGGCTGGCAAAACGAGTGTTTAGTGAAGAAGAGCAGGCGGAGCTTGCCGAGATCAAAGATGTTTCCGACCAGCAGGTAGCTTTTTTTCGCGGCTGGACCCGCAAGGAAGCGGTACTGAAAGCACTGGGTACAGGATTCACGCTACCAGCCCGCTCCTTGCACATTGGATTAGGCACAGCGAGTCGGGCTTGGTGTGAGGTCGCCGAGGGCGAGAGGCTACTCGTGTATTCGGGTGTCACTGACGAGGGTTTGCTATGGGCGATAGCGAGTCATAACGACGCGATTTCTTTGCAGACTTTACGACTTGTTACCCACCCTGCATCCGTCGAGTAGGGCACGGGGCAAGATCGAGCATGTTGGCGCAATGGTCCTGGTCACGTGATGCCATCATCGCCGGTGAATGGTGGCGCCTGATCACCGGTCATCTCGTCCATGTCGATCTTTGGCACTTATTGATGAATGCCACCGGTACTCTTGCCTTGTGGTGGCTGTTTCACAAAGATTTGTCGATACGTCAGCTGATCGCGGCCGTTCTAGGCGCAGTCCTCATGGTGAATGGTGGTCTCTGGTATCTCGGCTCATTGCAGGTATACGCAGGCTTGTCGGGAGTGTTGCATGGGGTGGCCGCAGCTGGGATCTGGGTCTTGATTCGTGCCCGCGATCGCTGGGGTTGGTTACTCGCGGCGGCCGGTGTTGCCAAGCTCCTGATCGAAAATATACTCGCGCCTTCGATGCTGGATGCCTTTCACCGGATTGCAACCGAGGCTCATTTGTTGGGTGCTGTTGGCGGTCTGCTTGCTGCTGCCCTGTTATCGCTCTTCCGTACCGCTGCGAGCAAGCAGACTCGCTCGGGCGACGGCTGAAGCGCCGAATCTTTGACGAATTTCATCCAGCGCGCCATCGAGTCGTGATTCCGCGGTGGGACTGGCGGAGGCAAAGAGATCACCCTGGACGGCGGGCAGCAGCTCGGTCGCCGAAACACCGAGCAAACGCAGTTGCACTTTAGGCTTGTCGCGTAACCAGTCCGAAAGCAGTCGCTGTACCGTTTCGACAACGATGCGACTCTCATCAGTCGGTGGCGCAATGGTGGCCTGACGGGTGACGGTGGTGAAATCATGCTGCCGGAGCTTGATTCCAATACAGCGCGCGCGCAGGTTTTTGCTGCGTAGTCGACCGGCTACCTTGTCGGCTAGGGCATAGAGCTCGGCGCGGATCACGGCGGCATCCTGCAGGTCCGAGGCGAAAGTACGCTCATTGCTGACGGATTTTTCGTCGCGATCGGGTACAACGGGACGATCGTCAATCCCGCAGGCCCGTTGTTGCCATTCCTGCCACGAGCGGCCAAACAAGCGCCGAAGTTGTTGCTCGGGTGCCTGACGCAAAGCAGCCAGCGTCGACAGACCCGCTGCGATGACCTGATCGCCTTTTTTTCGACCGAGCCCGGGTAATCGACGAATGGGCAGCGGATCGAGTACGCCTTTGACCTCTTGCGGCAGGATGACCCGTAGGCCGTCTGGCTTGTCGAGATCCGAGGCGATCTTGGCGACCAGTTTATTGGGGGCTACGCCCACCGAAGCAGCCAATCCTACCCGCTCACGGATCCGATGCTTGATGGTCTTGGCCATATCGAGCGGATCACCGAGCAATTTTTGGCTCGCCGAGACATCCAGAAACGCCTCATCCAATGACAAGCCCTGTACCAGTGGGGTCATCTCATGGAAGATATCAAAGATTTCCGCAGAGATGGCGGCGTAATGCGCCATGCGCGGTCGCACACAAATGGCCTGTGGGCATCGTTGCAATGCTTGCCGAATCGGCATGGCCGAGTGCACACCGAATCGGCGCACCTCGTAACTGGCGGCCGCGACTACGCCGCGCCCTTCCGAGCCGCCGACGATCACGGGTTGTCCGCGTAGTTGCGGATCATCACGCTGCTCGACGGACGCGTAGAACGCATCCATGTCCACGTGCAAGATGGCGCGTGGCCAGTGCGGTATCACGTTCCTGCAGCGATTTCGTTGGTGGAAAAATCGTCTACATGGATCAAGTCCATGACCAGCGAATCGTACTCAAGCAGCCAACGCGCCTCATCGGCTGATAACAAACCGAGTGTTTGAGCCGCATGGATCTGCCCGGGAAGATCGAGTGCCGTGATGCGGCCGGTTTTCACGCCCTCGACGCGGATCTTCTTTTCCAGAAGCTCTGCCTTCTCGCTCATGTCCAGTGCTTGCTGCAGCAGCCCGAGCGCGTTGCCCGGCTGCACTTCGCGATAGACGGGATCACACAATCGGTCGCGCACCGATGACGGTTGGGTGAAGAGTGCGGCGAGCTTGCGCGCTAGTCGATCATCGGGTGCAGAGTACTGCAATCCGCGCGGAAAAATGAAGAACCGCATCATGGCAGCCAGCGGTCGATTCGGGAAATTACGCAAAAAACCGTGCAGTTGTTCTTGCGCCATGTAGAGCAAATGCCGACAAGCCCACTCTACAATCGGCAGGTCCTCATCGCGCCGCCCCTGATTTTCGTAATGTTTGAGCACCATGGAAGCGAGGTACATGTACGACAAGACATCGCCGAGACGGGCAGAGAGGTTTTCTTTTTTCTTGAGATAACCGCCGAGGCTCAACATGGCCACATCCACGGCAAAGGCAAAGCTCGCCGAGAAACGAACAATATGCTGGTAATAGCGGGTCGCGCTGCCGGCCTGTGGTGCTGCGGCGAAACGTGCGTTGGTCAGCGCCATGACCAAAGAGCGTACAGCATTGCTCAGCGTGAAGCCCACGTGTCCAAAGAGCGCGCGGTCGAAGTCATCTACGCCCTGTTTCCGGTTCGGGTTACGCGCCGCTTCCATTTCTTTGAGAACAAAGGGGTGGCAACGTACTGCGCCTTGGCCGAAGATGATCAGGCTGCGGGTGAGGATATTGGCGCCTTCCACGGTGATGGCAACCGGTACCACCTGATAGCCGCGGGCAAGATAATTCTTCGGTCCAAGGCAGATCCCTTTGCCGCCGTGCACATCCATCGCATCGTTGGCGATTTGGCGACCCATCTCGGTGGTGTGATATTTGAGCATCGCAGAGGGGACAGAAGGTTTTTCGCCCCCGTCAATGGCGCCCGCGGTGACCGAACGAGCGGCATCCATGGTGTAGGTGAGTCCCACCATACGTGCGATCACGCTTTCGATACCCTCGAAACGACCGACTGGCATGTTGAATTGTCTGCGTATGCGAGCGTAAGCGCCGGTGGCAAACACCGCTGCTTTGCCGCCGCCGGTGCTGCTCGAGGGCAGCGAAATGCAACGACCCACGGAGAGTTGTTCAACCAGCATGCGCCAGCCCTGCCCTGCCATGGCAGGTCCACCGATGATGAATTCGAGTGGTACGAATACGTCCTTGCCTTGAATGGGCCCATTTTGAAACGGCACATTGAGCGGAAAGTGTCTCCGGCCAATACTGACACCCGGTGTATTGCGTGGAATCAGCGCGCAGGTGATACCGAGATCCGTTTGTTCGCCGAGCAGTTGCTCGGGATCGAATAGGCGAAAAGCAAGACCGATGACCGTGGCCACGGGCGCCAGCGTGATATAGCGCTTTGAGAAATTGAGTTTGAGGCCAATGATTTCCCGGCCTTGCCACTCTCCCTTGCAAACGATGCCGGTATCCGGCAGTGAAGCCGCATCCGAGCCCGCGCGTGGCCCGGTCAGGGCAAAGCAGGGTATCTCATCACCTTTGGCGAGTCGGGGCAGGTAGTGTGCTTTCTGCTCTTCCGTACCGTAGTGCTGCAGCAGTTCGGCGGGACCCAAAGAATTCGGTACGGCGACAGTGGACGACACGGTTGCGCTGCGGCTAGACAACTTGGCGAGTACGCAGGAGTGTGCATACGCAGAAAACTCGAGACCGCCGTACTTTTTCTGGATGATCATCGAGAAGAAGCCGCGACTCTTCAAAAAGTCCCAGATCTCCGGCGGCAGGTCGCCGCGACGATGGGTGATGTCGAAGTCGTCGATCATGCGGCACAGCTCTTCGCAGGGCCCATCGAGGAATGCCTGCTCTTCGGCTGTCAGCACCGGCGTTTTCGCGCTCAGTAGCTTCGACCAATCGGGTTTACCGGTGAAGAGCTCACCATCCCACCAAACGGTGCCTGCTTCGAGTGCCTCGCGTTCGGTACTCGACATCGAAGGTAGCATCCGCCGGTAGATTTTCATGAACGGACGGGTGATGAAGGCCTTGCGCAGGGGCCTCAGATTGAGCAGGGCCAGCGCGGCGAATAGCAACCAAAGAAAACCAGTCCATAGGCCGGGTGGTTGCGTGGCAAAGGTATAGGCCAGCAGCAGGATGAGAAATGTGGCGGTGAACGCCAGCAGACTCAACCGTTTGTAGGCAAGGAAAGTGACTGCGCCAACGAAGAGTAGCGCGAGGGCACCGCCCTGCAGGGACGCAGTCCACAGCAGGGCGGCTACCAGAACGAGCAGAGCGATGACAGTGATCATGGCCAAAGCCTACGGGTTTTACGGCCCAACACAAGCCGCTTGGCAACCTCAAGCCGTCTGGCCAGCTCGATGTCGATCAGCCGAGCAGGTCTTTGACTCCGTCGCGCTCCTCGAGCAATTCCCGGTGGGTCGCATCCATGCGCTCACGGCTGAAGGCGTCGATCGATAGCCCTTGTACGATTTCATAGGCACCACCCCGGCATACCACCGGGTAGGAATAGATGACGCCTTCGGGAATGCCGTAGCTGCCATCGGAAGGGATACCCATGGAGACCCAATCTCCGTCCGCCGAGCCATGGAACCAGTCGCGAATATGATCGATGGCAGCTGATGCGGCGGACGCGGCGGAGGAGGCACCCCGAGCCTTGATGATCGCCGCGCCACGCTGCTGTACGGTCGGAATGAAGTCCTTTTCCGTCCAGTTGGCATCGACCAGCGAGGTGGCCGCTTTGCCTTTTACCAAACAATGGTTGATATCCGGATACTGGGTGGCAGAGTGGTTGCCCCAGATGGTCATCTTGCGAATGTCATTCACGTGACAGCCGGTTTTTTCGGCCAATTGTGACAACGCCCGATTGTGATCGAGACGAGTCATCGCGGTGAAGCTCTTCGGACTCAGGCCTGGCGCGTTCTTCATCGCGATCAGAGAGTTGGTGTTGGCAGGGTTACCCACGACGAGTACTCGTACATCCCGCGAGGCGACGGCGTCGAGCGCCTTGCCCTGGGCCGAAAAGATTTGCGCGTTCGCCAGCAACAAATCCTTGCGCTCCATGCCCGGCCCGCGTGGGCGCGCACCGACCAACAGCGCCGCGTGACAATCTTTGAACGCCACTTGCGGGTCATCGGTGGCCACAACCTTGTTCAGCGTCGGAAAGGCGCAATCATTGAGCTCCATGACCACCCCCTGCAGTGCGGGCAGCGCGGGTGTCACTTCGAGCAGATGCAGATTGACGGGTTGATCGGCGCCGAGCATGGCGCCGGAGGCCACGCGAAACGCCAGGGCATAACCGATCTGACCGGCACCACCTGTGATGGCGACGTTAAGAGCTTGCTTCATCCGGATTCTCCAAAAGTCTTGCGGGTTTACGGCGCAGGCGGCGCCGAGTCTGCCGTCGGATTTTACGGCAAGCGGGCTGCTCAGGTGGTATCCCGCTTGACCGAGTTATAGTGTTGTAGTTATATATAACACCAATAGCTTTTTTCGGAGCTTTGCCCCATGATTTGTCGACCTAGGGAGAACAGCATATGGATCCACAGTGGGCAGAAGGGGCCCCGATTTATCGCCAGCTCCGAGACCGGGTGGTTGCCATGATTCTCGAGGGCGTCCTGAAAGAGGGCGATCCCCTGCCCTCCGTGCGCAATGTGGCGGCGGAGTTTCGCATCAATCCCTTGACTGTCCTGAAGGGATACCAGGAGCTCGCCGATGAGCAGCTGGTCGAAAAGAAGCGCGGCCGAGGCATGTTCGTCAATATCGGTGCCCGGGCGCAGTTGCTGAAGGCCGAACGAGAGCGCTTCCTGTCGCAGGAGTGGCCACGGATCAAAGCGGTCATTGAGCGACTCGAGTTGGATGTCGACAGCTTGCTCACCGCAAGCCCCGCCCGTACACCTGCCAAAGACGATTCATCGACATGACTCATGAGGTCATCATCGAGGCACGTGGCCTCAGCAAGCGTTATGGTCGGGGTGCACTCGCGCTTGATCAGGCAAGCTTCACCATCGGTGCCGGCCAGATTGTCGGGCTCATGGGGGCTAATGGCGCCGGCAAAACGACGGCGCTCAAAGCCATCCTCGGCTTGACCTCCTTTGATGGGCATCTGCGGGTGCTTGGTCGAGACCCCGCACGCGAGCGTGATGCCTTGATGCGTGAGGTGTGTTTCATTGCCGACGTCGCGGTGTTGCCAAAGTGGCTGCGCGTAAAACAGGCGCTGGATTATGTGGCAGGCGTCCACCCTCGCTTTGATCGCGCGCGCGCCGAAGAAGTCCTGACCAGCACCGACATCAAAATGACGCAACGCGTGGAGCAGCTCTCGAAGGGCATGATCACTCAGCTCCACCTTGCGCTGATCCTGGCGATTGACGCGCGCTTGCTGGTGCTCGATGAGCCCACCTTGGGCTTGGACTTGCTCTACCGCCGCCAGTTTTATGAACGATTGCTGAACGATTATTTTGATCATCAGCGGACCATTCTGGTCACCACCCATCAGGTTGAGGAGGTCGAGAATCTGCTCAACCACATCATCCTGCTTCGCCATGGCCGGGTCGTTCTCGACTGCCCCGTGACGGACATCGCAACCCGATATGTGCAACTGATGGCGTCGCCTATGCAGGTCGCGGCAGCGCGCGCATTGCGGCCCTTGCACGAGCGTGAGGTGTTCGGTCGTAGCCTCTTCATCTATGAAACCGCCGATCCGGCTCCCATGGCCGCACTTGGCGAGATCCGTACTCCTTCCATCTCGGATTTATTTGTCGCTTTGCTGGGGGAGCCGTCATGAATGCGTTTCTGACTTTGATTCGTCGGGAGCTGTGGGAGCACCGCGGTTTGGTTTGGGCCCCGCTCCTGACCGCGGCACTGCTCGTGGTCGTTACCTTTTTTGGCTCGCGGGTGGGCGGTGTCGATATCAATTTCGATGACGACGAATCAATTTTCTTTGCGGATCTCGCCGAAAACCCAGCTGCACAGATTCAGCTTTTTGCTGTCTGGACGAGTTCCTTGATGGTTCCCCAGTTGTTGGTCGCTCTGCTCGTGATTTTCTTTTATTTGCTTGATGCGCTGTACAGTGAACGTAAGGATCGCAGCATCCTCTTCTGGAAGTCTTTGCCCGTGTCGGATGCGGCCACCGTCGGTGCCAAATTCATGGTGGCGGCGTTCTTGATGCCGATCTGGGTGTGGGCCCTATCACTGGTCAGCGGGCTGCTCATTTTTTTGATCGTCAAAGTGATTGTCGCCGGCACACCGCTCGCGCCACTCGGGGTATGGCATGGGTCCGCGTGGGTTCTGGTCCAGGCGACTTTGCTGCAGAACCTGTTGATCGCTGCTTTGTGGTATGCGCCAGTGGCAGCATGGCTGTTGCTGATTTCGGTGTTTGCCAAGCGCAGTCCATTCTTGTGGGCTGTGTTGCCGCCACTGTTGCTGGTTATTCTGGAAAGCGTCGCGTTCGACAGCACACGCGTGCTCACGTTCATCGGCTATCGCCTAAGTGGCTTCTTCCAGTTCATGGCGGGCGGTTTCATGCGATCCGATGAAGATGGGCCGAGTTTGCAGTCGATCGCCGAGGCCTACAGTGCGCTGAGTGCGACGCCCTTGTTGGCGAGCCCCTCGCTCTGGTTGGGCGTGCTGGCCGCTGCTCTGCTGTTGGCCGCAGTGGTGCGCCTGCGTCGCTGGCGCGACGACGCCTGATCAAGCGGTGATATCGATCGCCTCAGGTGATCGATCTAGCGCAATGTGGTCAGGGAGACGATCGTCTCGCTGGCCCGGCGCGCCTTGTCGCGCGCTTCGGCGGGATCGGCGCCACGAGCCAGCGTCACGCCCATACGTCGTTGACCCCGCACTTCCGGTTTGCCGAAGAGCCGAACTTGGGTATCGGCCTCCTGTAACGCCTCAGCGACACCGCCAAAGCTCACGTTAGCAGAGTCGCCCGAGATCAGGACCGCACTGGAGGCGGAAGGTCCCCACTGCCGGATAACCGGGATCGGTAACCCCAGGATGGCGCGCAGGTGCAAGGCAAATTCCGATAGATCCTGTGAAATAAGCGTGACAAGGCCGGTGTCATGCGGTCGTGGTGACACTTCACTGAACCACACTTGATCGCCCTTGATGAAAAGCTCCACACCGAATAATCCCCAGCCGCCCAGAGCCTCGGTAATCGCGCCGGCAATTCGTTGTGATTCAAGCAACGCCGCCGAACTCATGGGCTGAGGTTGCCATGACTCACGATAATCACCATCCACCTGCCAATGACCGATGGGCTGGCAAAAGGTGGTGCCGTCGCGATGCCTTACTGTCAGCAGGGTGATTTCATAGTCAAAGCCAATGAATTCTTCGAGGATCACCTTGCCGGCGCCAGCGCGTCCCCCAGCCTGAGCATAATTCCAGGCGGTCGCAACATCATCCGCTTTGCGCAGAACGCTTTGCCCCTTGCCCGAGCTCGACATCACGGGCTTCATGACGCATGGAAACCCGAGCTGCGCTGCAATGCGTTCGCAATCTGCGAGATTTTCGGCGAAGCCGTAGCGTGAGCTTGGAAGCCCCAAGGTTTCGGCGGCGAGGCGTCGGATACCCTCCCGATCCATGGTCAGGCGCGCGGCGCGCGCTGTCGGGATCACGCGAAAGCCCTCGGTCTCAAGCGCCAGTAACTCTTCCGTCGCAATCGCCTCGATCTCGGGCACGATCCAATGAGGTCGCTCTTGCTCGATCAGCGACCGCAAAGCGCTGCGGTCGAGCATGTTGATCACGTGGGCGCGATGCGCCACTTGCATGGCGGGTGCGTTGGCATACCGATCGACCGCAATCACCTCAAGCCCGAGTCGCTGCGCCTCGATGGCGACTTCCTTGCCCAATTCGCCAGCGCCCAAGAGCATCAACCTCGTGCCATCGACACTGAGCGGTGTGCCGATCCGTGGGCCTGCCATGTTGTCCACCGCTCGTCCGTTACGGTCGGCGTGTTGATCTTTGATGGCCGTATCTTTGTTGTCGGCGATCAGCGTATTTTGGATAAGCACGGGGTCAATGGCGGTCATGGCCAACTCCGAGTTAGACTGGCAGCATATTCACAGTCTACCTTCGGAGAGGTTTGTCATGTCAGAACCCGTCATTGCGGCGCGCGCGCCGATCGCCGTCGAAGTGGAAGCCGGTAAAACCTATTGGTGGTGCACGTGTGGCCGCTCGGCCAAGCAGCCTTTCTGCGATGGTTCGCACAAGGGCACCGATTTTGCGCCGATGAAATACGAGGCCGAGAGCACCGGCAAGCAATGGTTCTGCGCCTGCAAACACACGACCAAGGCGCCTCTGTGTGACGGTTCGCACAAAGCCCTGACCTGATGTTCCATCGCGCTACTTCGCGCGATGACACCTTGCATCTCGCCCTCACAGGCGAGTGGGTGGCTGCGCAGTTGTGGCAGATCGAGCAGGAGCTGGCAACGCTGAGCGTCGGCGTCTGCACTCGCATTTCAATCGAGCCCGATGACGATTTTCGGCTCGAATTGAGCGGTGCCTGGTTACTGCATGATTTCATTGAGCGATGGCAGTCAAGCTCGCTGGAGGTCGACTATCCCCGCGGCATTCCACCGACGCTGAAGCTCGTTGTTGATACGCTTGATGCGGCGGGTCCGGATTTCGTCAGGCCTGAGAAAAACTTTCGCCCCGTGACCGCTCTCGGTCGTAACGTGCTTGATCGCGGCAAAGCGGTGCGCGCGGGTCTTGCCTTCATGGGCGAAATTACGCTGCGCTTTCTGGCCGGATTGTTTACGCCGCGGCACTGGCGGCCGACCTCCATCGCGCGCCATGTCTATGACACGGGTATCACGGCCATTCCGATCGTGGCACTGATCGCATTTTTGATCAGTGTCATCATCGCCTATATGGGTGCCCAGCAGCTGCGTCAATTCGGTGCTGATATCTTTGTAGTTGATCTCGTGACGGTGGGTGTGTTGCGCGAATTGGGGGTATTACTGACGGCGATCATTGTCGCCGGACGCTCCGGCAGTGCATTCGCTGCAGAGATCGGCGCCATGAAGCTCAATCAGGAAATCGACGCACTCGATGCCACCGGCGTGCAACCCATCGAGGTCTTGATTTTGCCGCGAGTGATTGGCCTTGTGATTGCGCTGCCTTTATTGACCGTGATTGCCGATGTCGTGGGGGTACTGGGCGGAGCCTTGCTTTGCCATATGCTGCTCGACATGCCGTTGGTGCAATACTTCCAGCGCGCTGAAGAGTCGATCGGCGTCTGGACATTCTGGGTGGGTATTATCAAGGCTCCGGTCTTTGCCTTGTTGATCGCCATGGCAGGCACCTATCGTGGTTTGCAGGTACGGGGTTCTTCCCGCGAGCTTGGTCGATTGACCACCGTGGCTGTGGTGCAGGCGATTTTTCTGGTGATTCTGGCGGATGCCTTGTTCGCCGTGCTGTTCATGGAGATCGGAATCTGATGCCGATCGGAATCGAAACGCTGGGGATAGATCCGTCTGCACCCGCTGTGGCCGCATTGGGGGTGGTCAATCGCTTTGGCGCGCAGACCGTTCATGAAAATCTGGACATGCTCGTGCATCGCGGTGAAATCTTTGGCATTGTCGGTGGCTCGGGCTCCGGCAAAAGTGTTCTGCTCAACACGATACTCGGCTTGCGACGGCCGCAAGCGGGGGAAGTGCGGATCTTCGGCGTCGATCTCAATGCACTCGGAAGCCGTGAGTTGCGCCTTGCCAAGCAGCTCTACGGAGTCACTTTTCAGGCGGGGGCGCTGTTCAGTGCGCTGACGGTTCTGCAAAACATCCAGTTGCCGATGCTTGAGCATTTGACATTACCGCCGCGGGCGCTCGATGAATTGGCGATGCTCAAGCTCAAATTGGTGGGCTTGCCCGCGGAGGCCGCCTGGAAGTACCCCGCTCAGCTTTCCGGCGGCATGATCAAGCGTGCGGCCTTGGCGCGTGCGCTGGCACTGGATCCGCCGCTGCTGATGCTCGATGAGCCGACATCGGGCCTCGACCCCATCAGCGCCGCCGCCTTTGACGAATTATTGGTCGGGCTGCAGCGCGAGCTTGCCCTGACTGTCGTCATGATCACCCATGATCTCGACAGTATTTTTCGGACCTGTAATCGGGTCGGGGTGATTGTCGATCGCAAATTGGTCGCGGATGAGTTGAAGAACATCGTCGATCACCCGCATCCTTGGATACAGGCTTATTTTCACGGTGACCGCGCTCGCCGCTTTGGAGTATTGCATGGAACGTGAAGCCAACTATGCCGCCGTGGGGGCTTTCGTATTGCTGGTCATCGCCTTGGCGACCGCAGTCGTTTTTTGGTACTCGGATGCGCGTGATTCCCGCGACTTCGATCGTTACGAAGTTTACTTTGAAGGCTCCGTCAGCGGCTTGACCGTGGGGAGCACCGTCAGATATCTGGGTGTCGACATCGGGCGAGTGGTCAGTATGCGCATTGATCCGCGCAATGCGGCACGGGTACAGGTGCTGGTTGATATCGACCAAGAAGCGCCGATATCCGACAAAACCGTGGCTGAACTGTCGCTACTGGGTGTGACTGGCTTGTTGTACATCGATTTGCTCGGCGATGCCGGGACCAAACGCTTATCGGCCGTAGTCCCGGGAGATCGCTATCCCGTCATCCGCTCGGTACGCTCGGGCTTTGATGTGATCTTGAGTGGCGTACCCGAGGTGATGGGCAGGGCTTCCGAGGTGGCTCAGCGTGCGAGCCGTTTGCTGTCCGATGACAATATCGAAGCGCTGTCCGGTGTGATCGCCAATCTCGATTTAGCAAGCCGCACACTGCCCGACACCATGCAAGAGGTAGATGCGCTCGCCAAAGATTTACGACTCATTGCCGGTGATCTGCGACAAGTGGCAGCAAGTTTGCGCGTGACCACGCAGGAATCAGCTCCTTTGATCCGAGAGGTCGTGCAACGCGTCGATGAGGTGGCGAGCAATATGGCGAGTGCCACCGCCAGGCTGGACACACTGGTAGCCGAAAATGCGGCAGGTTTGACCGAGTTCACCCGGCACGGGCTGCCTGAAATCGAACAGCTCACGCGGGAGAGTCGCGCAGCAGCGACCGAGATTGAGGCGCTCGCCCGCAGCTTGCGCGAGAACCCGTCACAGTTGCTCTTTCAGCCCGAGCCCAAAGGTATCGAGGTTCCAAGATGAAATACGTGCCGCCATCATTCCTGTTGCCATCGCGTTGGAGTTCCTCATTCTGGCGTCCGATTTCTTTGGTCGTCTGCATGTTTCTCGCAGCATGTACGCCTAGTTTGCAAAGCAGCGCTCCTCGCGCCGAGGTTTATGTGCTGCGGCCCATCGTCAGCGCGGTACAGGTGGAGAGCCCGTTTCGACTGCAGGTGTTGCCGGTTCGAGTGCGCCCCGGATATGCAACCGATGCCATCCTGCGCTCGGGTCCAGACCGAACTCTGGATGTGTACGCAGCAAGCCGTTGGCCCGATGTACTGCCTCGGGTGGTCGAAGGCATGCTGGTGGACGGTTTGAAGGCCGCGGGGATCGGCGAGGTGCTCGAGCCACTCTCCTCGGCGCGCGCTGAGGCCTTGCTGCAGGTGGTGGTTCGACGGTTCGATGCCGACTACTCGATGGATCCTCGGCAACCGAGGGTACACGTACAGCTCGACATCACGCTGTTGGATCGCGCTCGGCGCGACGTGTTGACGAGCTTCACGGTGGGCTCAGTGGTGCCGGTGGCGCAAAACCGCATGAGCGCCATTATTGCGGCCTTCGAGCAGGCGGGCAGCGAGGTGCTGACCCAGCTCAGCCAAGCGCTCTCTGACCCCGCACTACCGCGAGCCGTGGCCTCCCAACCTGAGGCTGTATAGGTTCAGTTCAGTGTTTTTGATGTACAAAAGCTTGACACCCGGCGCGATTTCGCTATCCTGACCACGTCAACCGTCCCTTCTGACGAGTGACCCCCGTTTGGGCGGATCGCAAGATCCGCCCATTTTCTTTTGGGGCTCCCTGTCTGGCCAAGGTCACGTTCTCTCTAAGGCCGGTCTCGCGCGTCGTGTTCCTCGACGATCGCGCTCAACTCGAGCCATCGCTCCTCCAGCTGCGCCAGTGCTCGGGCGAGTTCGGCGTGCTGCTGGCCGATCACAGCCATCTGCTGCGGATCATCGCTGGCGTAGCGCATCGGGTCCGCCAATTGCGTTTCGAGTTCCCGTTTTTTCGCCTCTGATTGTTCTATTTGTGATTCAATTTTCCTTATTTCAGACTTTATTGGCGTGAGATTTGGTTTTTTGCTGCGGATCTTCGTCGAGGGTTTGGCTTGCGCCGGTGCGGCGACGCTCGCTGCATCGGCCTGCAGGGCGCGGCGGTAATCTTCGAGATCGCCTTCAAAACGGACGAGTTCGCCTTGGCTCCTGACCCACCAAAATTCATCGCAGACAGCGGTCAGCAGGCTACGGTCATGTGAGACGAGAATCACGGCCCCCGCGAACTCTTGCAGTGCGAGCAACAAGGCATCGCGCATTTCGTGATCGAGATGATTGGTGGGTTCATCCAACAACAGTAGATTGGGGGCTTGGGCAACGAGAATAGCCAGCGTAAGCCGAGCGCGTTCACCCCCTGAAAACTGGCCGATGGGTTCGAAGACCCGATCGTCTCGAAAACCAAAGCCGCCAAGGTGGGTTCGCTTGGCTTGTTCTGTCCAATTAGCGACCTTGGATCCCCCGCGCCGGCTCAACTCCAGCATGGCGGATGCATTCGCGTCGAGTTGCTCGACTTCAAGCTGGGCAAAGAAACCGGCACGTAAATCCGGCGCCGCTAAACGTGTACCCGACAGAATGCCAAGTTCGCCGGCGAGCGTACGCATGAGCGTGGATTTGCCCGCCCCATTCCGTCCCAGCAGTCCAAGACGGTGTCCGGGGCGTATCGACAGCGTCACATCGCGCAAAATTCGTCGCTCGCTGTAGCCAGCCGCGACTTTCTCAAGGGTGAGTAGGGGGGTGGGCAGCTTGGTTGGCGGTACGAATTGCCATTCATAGGCACGCTCGCTTTGTTGCGTGACCAAGGTGGGGAGACGTTCCAGCCACTTGATGCGGCTCTGAACTTGTCTTGCCTTGGTGGCCTGAGCGCGAAAGCGATCGACAAAGTTTTGCACATGCGCAAGCTCGCGCTGCAGCTTGCGGTTGCGGGCTTCGACATGCAGGGCGCGTTGGGCACGCTGGGATTCAAAGTCGCTGTAGTTTCCGGTGAATGAGCTCACCGCACCGAGTTCCAGATGGATGACCCGACCCACGATGGCATCCAGAAAATCACGATCGTGCGAGACAATCACCAGGCTGCCCTCGTAGCGACGTAGCCAATCTTCGAGCCAAAGCACGGCATCCAGATCGAGGTGATTGGTGGGCTCATCGAGCAGCAGTACATCGGACTTGCACATCAACGCTTGCGCGAGATTCGCGCGCATGCGTAGTCCACCTGAAAATTCGCTGAGAGGGCGATCGATATCCGCGCTGTTGACCCCGAGGCCATCGAGCAGACCTGCTGCGCGGCTCCTTGCGCTGTAAAGGCCAGCGGAATCCGCCTCCGCCAAGGCCTCAGCCTCGGCCATGCCGTCGCCGTTGGCACGTGCTTTGGCGATCGCTGCTTCCAACGCGCGCAAGGCGACATCGCCATCAATCACGTGCTCGATCATGGGTCTGTCTGTATCGGGCAGTGATTGCGCCACGCTTGCGAGACACAAGTGGCCCGGCACTTCGACTTCACCCGTGTCGGCGGTGAGTTCACCACGCAGCAGTGCCATCAACGAGGACTTGCCGCTGCCGTTGCGTCCCACTAAGCCGATTTTCTCACCTCGCAGAATGCTGAGGCTTGCCTCCGCAAGCAGTAGTTTGGGTCCGCGACGCAGCGACACTTCACGCAGATGGATCACCCGCGAATTCTACGGGCTTGTGTATCCTTGCGGCGTGCATATCGAGGTGTATTCCGATCTGGTCTGTCCCTGGTGCTATGTGGGAAAGGCGCGTCTGGCCGCCGCGCTCAAGGCACGTGCGACCTTGGCTATCAAGGTCAGCTGGCTGCCATTTGAGCTGAATCCTTCCATGCCAATCGAGGGGCGCGATCGGCGCGAATACATGCGCGAGCGTTTTGGTGATCTTTCGCGATTTGACGAGGCGCAGCGTCAGCTCGTGGGTCTTGGCAGTGAGCTGGGGCTGCAATTCAATTTTGATGAGATCCATCGCTCACCCAACACCCGCCGTGCTCACATGCTGCTGCAGGCAGCGGAGCCGCTGCTGCAGCAAACGCTGGTTGAGCGTTTGTTTTACGCTTACTTCACCGAAGGCAAAGATATCGGTGATGCGACTGTGCTGCTTTCGCTTGCGCAGGAGGCCGGTATGCTCGCCGAGCATGCACAAGCTGCGCTCAGCGACATGAAGCTCGCCCATGAGGTGGAGCGTCTTGAGCATCAGGCGCAAAGCTGGCGGATCAGTGGTGTACCCACTTTTATTTTTGATCGTCGGATGGCGTTTTCCGGAGCGCAGCCCCTCGACGTTTTTTTACAAGCCATTGACGCCTGTTCGCAGCAAGCGCACTCAGGCGATTCGATAAGCGGTCGGTGAGCTGGGCATGATCGATTTTTTGGCCTTGACCGGCCGTTCTTCGGCACACGTGACCCAGCTTGCGGGCACGGATCATCGTCTACAGCCTGAGGCCGCCGATGCTTTTTTGGCCCTCTGTGCCGCAGCGGCCGAAGTGGGTATCGATCTGGCTGCGGCCAGTTCCTGGCGTGACTTTGCGCGCCAACGTGCCATCTGGAACGCCAAGTTTCGTCTTGAGAGGCCAGTGCGCAATGCCGCGGGCGAAATCATTGATGGCCACCAACTCGAGCCACGTGCACGTCTCGAAGCCATCATGCGCTGGTCGGCCATCCCCGGTGCCAGCCGCCATCATTGGGGTACCGATTGCGATGTCTATGATCGCGTGGCCGTGGCCGTGGGCGAGGCGGGCTTGCAGCTCGTGCCGGCCGAATACGCCGCAGGGGGGCATCAGGCAAGATTGCATGACTGGCTGCAGCAACACATGCATCGCTTTGGTTTTTATCAGCCGTATCGCACAGATCGCGGCGGAGTGTGTCCCGAGCCTTGGCATTTGAGTTATGCGCCGCTTGCGATGGAGTGCGAACGCGCTCTGGATCGCGATGGTTTGCTCGATCTGCTGCGAGAGACTGCCGCAGATGCCAGTCTTCGCATCGAAGGTCACGAGCTGCTGTGCACCCACCTCGATGAGTGGTATGCGCGCTTCGTGGTTGCGGTCGATGCGCCGCCGGTGGATGTGGTGTTGACGCGCTAGCCGTGCTCGAACTGCGCGAGCACGGGAGTGTGGTCCGAGGGTCGCTCGGCTCGTCGCGGTTCCTTGTCGATCCAGCTTTTCACGCAGTGCTGCGCCAATGATTGGCCAGCAAGGATCAGATCGATACGCAGGCCGAGATTGCGGCGAAAACCGGCTGCCCGATAATCCCACCAACTGAAGCTGCGCTCGGGTTGATCAAAGCGGCGGTACACATCGACCAAGCCCAGATCCAGCACCGCCTGCAGCGCGGCTCGCTCCGCGGCGCTGACCAGTACCTTCCCTTCCCAGGCAGCAGGATCATGCACGTCGCGATCTTCGGGTGCGATGTTGAAGTCACCGAGCACGATCATAGGCGTGCTACTCGGGCTCAGATTTCCGAGCCAAGCATGGAGCGCGCGCAACCAATCAAGCTTGTAACGGTATTTGTCCGAGTCGACCGATTGGCCATTGGGCACGTACAGATCCACGACGAGCAAGCCTCGTGTTTGGACTGCCAACACCCGCCGTTGAGGGTCATCAAAGCCCGGGATATCCGTGGCGATGACCTCGATCGGTTCACGAGACAAGACGGCGACGCCGTTATAGGTTCGTTGACCTGCGTAGGCCACCTGATACCCAAGGGCTTCGATCTCCTCTTGCGGAAAGTCCTCGTCAGTCAGTTTCGTTTCCTGCAGCGCAATGATATCCGGCGTATCGATCGAAGTCCCCGTGAGCCAATCGCGCAACTGCGGTAGCCGCACGCGTAAGGAGTTGACGTTCCAGCTTGCAATCGTGGTGAGCATGACCCCAAGAGTACTGGAGTCCGAGTTACGATACACGCATGACTCAGCAGTTTGATCTTGTTGTGATTGGCGCCGGTAGCGGCGGTCTCGCCTGTGCCCAACGGGCCGCGGAGTACGGTGCCCGAGTGGCGATTGTCGAGGCCGCACGACTTGGTGGCACCTGCGTCAATGTCGGGTGCGTACCAAAGAAAGTCATGTGGAACGCCGCCCAGATCGCTCACGCTGTGGATGATGCGGCCGACTATGGTTTTTCTCTGGAGACGCGTGGACACGATTGGGCGGCGTTGCGTGCCGCGCGAGATGCCTATGTGGCACGGCTCAACGGGATTTACGCAACTAACCTTTCAAAGAAAAATATTGCGGTCTATCAGGGGTGGGCCACGCTCGTCACGGCCAATTCGGTACGCGTGGGCGATGAGACTCTGCAGGCCGAGCGCATCGTGATCGCGACGGGGGGGCGTCCTTCAAAGCCACCTATTCCGGGCGCAGAGCTCGGTTTGTCATCAGATGATTTTTTTGAGCTCAACGAGCGTCCGCGGCGGGTGTGTCTCCTTGGCAGTGGTTACGTGGCGGTCGAGTTTGCGGGCGTGTTTGCGGCGCTCGGCAGTGAGGTAACGATCGCGTTTCGTCAGGATCGATTATTGCGCCATTTCGATACCATGTTGTCGGATGGGCTGATGACGGTGATGCGTCATGAGGGGATAGCCTTGCATGAGCACGCCGTCCCTCGCGCCATTGAGCGTGATGTGGATGGTAGCCTGCGCGTGCTGCTGCAGGATGAGCGCACGCTGGGTCCGTTCGATGCGGTGCTCTGGGCGGCGGGCAGGGATCCCATCGTGACCGACATCGGTCTCGAGCGCGCCTCGGTGGCACTGGATCCCCGTGGCTTCATCGCTGTCGATCCTTGGCAGCAGACCAACGTGGCCAATATCTTTGCCATTGGCGATGTCACAGGGCATGCGCCGCTGACGCCGGTGGCCATTGCCGCCGGCCGCCGCTTAGCCGATCGGTTGTGGGGTGGGATGACCGACCGCAAGCTCGACTACAGCCTGATTCCGACGGTGGTCTTCAGTCATCCCCCCATCGGTACGGTGGGTCTTGGCGAGCAGCAGGCAATCGATCGCTATGGCGACAAAGAAATCAAGGTCTATCGATCGGGGTTTGTCCCCATGTATCACGCCATGACGCGGCGAAAGCCGCGAGCCGAAATGAAGCTCGTGACCGTGGGAAGAGACGAGCGCATCGTGGGTTGCCATGTCATCGGAGCAGGCGCCGATGAGATGCTGCAGGGCTTTGCCGTCGCCATCAAGATGGGCGCCACCAAGCGGGATTTCGACGAAACCATCGCCATCCATCCGACCAGCGCCGAAGAATTTGTCACCATGCGCTGACGTCTTTACCGAGCAGCAGCGCCCGTAAGTAAGCGGGTGCGATCAGGTGACAATATCGTGTACCTCGAAATTGCGGCGGCGCTTGCGCATAACGGGGGTCGTTCCAATCGTTTTTCATGCCTTTGGCTTGTACGATGAGCGTGCCTGCTTGGCGGCGAACCATGGGATAGGGCTCAAGCCAGAGTGGGCCCTGCGCGGTCACGATATCGTCCTCAAAGATCAGGCTGACTCCCGGCGTGACTTTCAGCTGCGCACGGTCTGATTCGGTCATATTGGCTAACACCTGTTCGAGCAGGCGTTCATTGACTCCCCGACAGCCGATGTCCAGGCCTGCTGCCTCAGGCCCGAAGACGCTGTGCAGATGATCCGCCGTTTTCATCTTGCATGACACCTGCATGGCGCCGCCTTCGGGCAGGCGCTGCGGCCAAGTGTATTGTGTCGTGACGAGGGGTGAGACGACGGGTTTCGATTTGGTGAAGGCTTCAAAGTTGTCAAAGACTTCATTACGGGCTACGAGCTGGGTACTCACAATCCACTGTTGAGCCTGTGCGCAGAAGTCTGTCGGCACCTCACCATCTCTCGCCTCTGCCTGCACCGTCTCGCCGTGGGTCTGCATCAGCCCAAAGAAGGCGCACAGCAAAACCACCATTGACTGCTTTCTGCGAACGTCCATACATCCCCCTTGGGCGGCCCTAGCTAACCGCGAACAACTCCACTCTGCAATTCCCGCTGCTTGTCCGCAAGGTACACGTTGCCGTGTGTCCAGATTGACTTGCCGCCTTGCTCATCGCGCAATCAGAGGCCGTGACAATGAAGGGGTTTTTGCTTGCGGTATCACGCGCGCAGGTTCTGGTTGGTGATTGCATGCCTCGCGGCATCGATACACAGCGCCCGTGCGGCAGACGCTGTGCCGGACTCTCATTTGATCCGGATCAATATTTATTGCACCACCTGTGACGACTTCATCCGTTGCCAATCAGACAATGAGACGTACACACTGTATCGGCTTAGGGCCAAAACTTTCTGGGCACAAATTGCGACCATCTGGGATTACTTGATCGCGCGTATCCGGCCCAAAACCACCGATATCCGACCGTTGACTATTTATCTTGCGAACGGCCAGCACAAAGACTTGCGGCAGGATGGGTTAGCCGCGCGGATTGATTTGGCTGCAGCGACCATCGTCTTGCCGGATGCGCGCATAGACATGCGCGAGGGGGAGTGGCGTACCGTCACTGGCGAGCTGCAAGGGTGCTGCGCCACCTTGCCGCGGCGGGACGGTTACGCGTTCGTACGCGAGGTGCTTGGCCGGCCGCTGCCCCTGAGTGATCGACCATGACCGACACGGCCTCGGAGGCACCCGTCATGTCTGTACGGCTCGGTGTCGGCAAGATCGCCTTACTCGTGTTTCGTTACCTATTGGCATTGTTTTTTTTGAGCGCAGCCATCAATAAATGGGAGCAGAACTATCTCTTTTCCGACAAGCTCTTGAGGGTGTTCAGTGAACGCCTTGAAGAAATTGACCCTGAAAGTGTCGGCGCGCTTTTTCTGGAGCATATCGGCTTGCCGTTTTGGCTGCCTTTGGCCTGGTATGTCTGCTGGGGTGAAACCTTGATCGCGATTGGGCTGTGTCTCGGTCTGCTGACTCGTCTCTCGGCTGCAGGGGCCATGTTCATGATGCTGTCTTTTGCCGTGGGGGGTTACTACGACGCCTCTTTGATCGTACTCACCCTGTTCTTCATGCCGTTCGTTCTGTGGCGAACCGGACTGTGGTTCGGTTTGGATCGTCGTCTTCATCAAAAAAATCCGTCCGCGTGGTATGGCTGACGGAAGCTTGTTTGCATCCGCATAGCGGAAATTCTCAATAACCGAGGCTAATGCATGTCAGAGAAATTGGGTCCGATTACACTCATGCCAGGCGTGAAAAAACGCCATGTGTTTGCCTATCTTTGGGCCGCGTTTGTCAGTATCGGTGTTTTCACCTACCTCACAGCTCTGCAGCCCTATTTGCTTGAGGTCAATATCGGTGTGCCACCCGAAAATCGAGGGGTGGTTTCGGGCGACCTGCAGTTTTGGCAGGAGATCGTGACCTTGTTGATGGTGGGCTTCTTCGGTGCGTGGTCGGATCGCGTCGGACGGCGCGTCGTCTATGTCACGGGCTTTGCCGTGGCAGCACTCGCCTACGCGGCGTATCCGTTCGCCGATGACATGGGGCAATTGCTGATCTACCGCCTTATCTTCGCAGTGGCCGTCGCGGCGCTGGGCGGGATGCTGGCTACCGTATTGGCGGATTACCCCGTGGACGCCGATCGCGGCAAATTGACCGGCATATCGTTTTTCCTGAATGCAGTCGGCGCCTTGATTTTTTTGGTGGTTCTCGTGCGGTTACCGCAAATTTATGCGGGTTACGGGATGACGGAAACGGAAGCCGGTCGGGCCGCGTATCTGTCAGTGGCATTCGTCTGCGCCATCAGCGCTGTCATCATGTTATTGCTGAAGCCGGGTCGGCCAGATCAGGTTGGTGAGCGCTTGCCGTTCAAAACTTTGCTGACACAGGGGTTTATGGCGGCCCGCAAGCCGCGCATCGCGCTGGCTTATGCCGCCGCCTTCACGGCCCGCGCCGATCTCGTGATTGTGGCCTTGTTTCTAGCGCTCTGGGTCCAGTTGGCCGCCCAAGCGGCCGGGGCGAGCCAGACCGAGGCGGCGGCCAAGCTCGGGCCGATCTTCGGTATCGTGCAAGGTATGGCGCTTATCTGGGCGCCTTTCTTTGGTTGGCTGGCGGACAAGATCGATCGCGTGACGTTGGTTATTATTGCGACGGTATTATCGGTGATCGGCTATGGCTGGATGGGACTTACGCCCGATCCCACGGCTGGAGGAATGGCGTTTGCTGCAGCCGCCATGCTGGGGATCGGTCAGATCAGCGGTATTCTGGCCTCGCAAGTGCTAATTGCCCAAGAGGCGCCGACGGCCATTCGCGGTGCTGTGATCGGCTTTGTCGGATTCTTTGGCGCTCTGGGTATTCTGTTGATTTCCAAGCTTGGCGGCATTGCGTTTGATCTATGGCGCCCAGGTGCACCTTTCATCATCATGGCAGGCGCCAATGTACTGCTGCTGGTGTTTGCCTTCTGGGTCAGGAAACAACCTCGAATTTCCGAATGAATACATTGAGCTTCGGACCGTCGTCCGTGACTTGCCGACATTCGAGCAACCGCAGTCCCAGCTTTTCGAGGGTACGCATCGAGCGGTAATTGTCGGGCTGGGTAATGCCGTACACTGCCGGTAAGCGAAGCGTGTTCTGCGCATGATCGAGCACGGCGAGCGCCGCTTCGGTAGCGTAGCCTTGGTTCTCATGCGCCTGCAGCAGGGCGAAGCCGATATCCGGGCCCGGCAGGCTATCGCGGCGCACGAGACCGCACATGCCGACAGGCGTTGCACAGTTCACCAGCGAGACATGCAGCAGGCCATGGCCATGTTGACCATAGCTGGCAATCGGTCCGTCACGCAGATAGCGCTGTGCATCTTCCATTGACCGAATACCGCGATCACCAATGAAACGATGAAAGGCGGGCTCGTTCATCAATTGCAACACGAAGCTGGCATCGTCTTCGCGAAAAGCACGTAGTCGTAGTCGTGTGGTGCAAATCTCTAAGGGTATACCCGTGTCTACACCCACACCCATCTCTACGCTCATCCCAGTTTCAAACACCGGGTGGTCGATAATCGCCCACCCAGTCGGTCCAGCGTTCGCCCACCCTTGCGAAAGCGTCAGGTGCCAGGCGTTCAAGCTCGGTGCGATTCAGCGCTTGATAGACCGCAGGACCTCCCTCCTCCGGCCATTGTCGGGTCGCGTCGATCACGATCTTTGATGTCATGGGGCGGTTGGTCAGCGACGGGTCCAGCGGCATGCCGCGTGATTCATCGATAATGCGGGATGCGGGATTAGGCTGCCAGCGCGAACCCATGGCATGCATGACCTGAGTACGATCCAGGACTTCAATGTCGTCATCCACCACCACGACCACTTTGGCAATACCCACAATTTGGGCAATGCGTTGACCAATCTCCAATGCTTCGCCGGGTTTCTGCTTTTTGATACTGACGAAACAGAATCCCGTGGCTTCCACCGGCGTATGCAGCATGGTTACATTTGGCATAAAGCGCTTCAATGAATTCATGGCGATTTGCTCGAGCGGCGCCGTGGTGAAGCCGCGAGTCACGCCAGTGAATTGATTGACCACCCACGGATTTCGTCGATGTGTGATCGCGGTAACTTGCATCCAGAAATTTTCGCTTTTGCGTGCACCCATATAGCCGTACATTTCCCCGAAGGGCCCCTCCGGTAGCATGGGTTGATCCAGCGGGACGATACCTTCGATGACCATTTCGGAGTTCGCCGGGATCAGATGGTCGTTGGTCTCGGAGCGGATCACCCGCAAGGGTTTGCCACGAATGGCGGAGACAACTTCGAGCTCATCGGCACCGGCGCGATTGAGTTTGGAACTCGATACCACCCAGGTCACTGGATCTTGTCCGAGCGCAATCGATACTTTGACCGATTTGTCACCGCGCTCTTTCGCCTTCATGAACGCTCTCCAGGCGCCCTGACCTTCTTCCGGGTTGATGCCCAGCAATCGTGGGCCTTTGATCTCACAGCGGTAGGTACCGAAGTTTTTACCGAGCTCGGCGTCGTCGGTGAAGACGGATCCCGTGTTGACGTAACGGGTCGAGTCTGCCGGATTTGACTGGATGAAAGCGAAGTCCAGTAAGTTGACCTGATCGTCACGCAGTACGACCTCTTTGCAGGGCGCTTGATCGCGTGTTACCTCAATGAAAGGCGCCGTCGGGAAAGCGCCGGCGCTGCCCCGATCAAGATATTCCTGTACCCGCGCCAAGGCCTTGTAATAGGTCGCCACATGATCGCCGGCGATGGGCTCGATGCCGAAGCTCAGGCACTCGGTATCCCAGTGACCAAAATGATTGGTGATGATGGGGCCTGCATGCCATTTGCCATCGATCTTGACGTTTTCCAGAATTAGCACGGGCGCAAAGTACATGCCAAAGCGATCAATGAGCCGGTACATGAGCGCCGTACCTTCATAGGCGTCTTGATCGACATCGCGGACGCGGAGCGCTAAGCCGCGACGGTCGAGTTCGGCGATCCAGTCGCGCAAATCTTCGAAGGGTCCGAACTCCCACTTCGGTGGCGGGCCGAGCGGTTTGGCGGGTCCGCCGGCCATGGGCGGAGCCGCTATTCCGGCAGGAGGCCCACCCACCCCGGGTGGAGGGCCGCCGGCACCGGGGGGGCGTTGCGCCAACGCCTGATTGAGCTTCAGCTCGGCTGCCGCCAGCGCGGCAGCGGTCAAACCCACAGAGCCCGATAGGAAATGACGACGCGATACAGCCTTCATGATGGACCCCCCATTTGCTTCGCGTGGTGTGATGACCAGAGCGTCGACGCTGACACGACGGTGGTAAGAGGTAAAGTGATCGCAGGTATGGGCGACCGGTCTATGATCAGCCCCCATGACTACTACTCGTCGCTCCCCGTCAGTGACCCGCACCGTATCCGCGCCACGTCGTCTCATCGTGGTGCTCGGCGATCAACTTAATGTCTCGTCTGAAGTCTTCAAAGAATCCGATCGCGATCAGGATGTGATCTGGATGTGCGAGGCAGCTGCGGAAGCGACCCATGTCTGGTCCAGCAAGCCGCGTATCGCCGTATTCATTGGCGCCATGCGCCAGTTTGCAGCAGCTCGTAGAGCTGAGGGCTGGACAGTGTGTTACCACCGCTTGCAGGATCAAAAGGAAAATCTGCTCGAGGCGCTGAAGGATGACATCGGTTCAATCAAGCCGCAAAGCGTGCATGTGGTCGAACCTGGCGAGTGGCGCTTGCGCGAGGGTTTGCTGGCAATGCAGAAGGGCCTGGCCTGTCCACTCGTAATTCACGAGGACCGACATTTTCTTTGTAGTCGAGACGAATTTGCCCGACATGCTCGCGGACGAAAGCAGCTACGCATGGAATATTTTTATCGTGAGATGCGACGACGTCATCAAGTGTTACTGGAGGCAGACGGCTCGCCGGTGGGCGGGCAATGGAATTATGACGCTGACAATCGCAAGAGCTTTGGCCGCGAGGGGCCGGGGGCGCTGGGTCTGTCGTCACCGCTTTCATTCGAGCCTGACGCTTTGACGCGAGAGGTTCTGCAAGAGGTCGCTACGCGCTACCCCGATCATCCTGGGAGTCTGCAGGATTTCGACTGGCCACTGACGCCCGCGCAGGCTGATGCGGCACTGGAGGATTTCGTCCGCCACCGAGGGGCCCTGTTTGGCGCCTATCAGGATGCGATATGGCAGGGTGAGCCGTGGTTGTGGCACTCGCGGCTCTCTGTGGCACTTAATCTCAAATTGATTGATCCGCAGACCGTCATCGCACGTATCGAGCGAGCGTTCCATGAGGACGCCATGCCGCTCGCTGCTGCTGAAGGTTTCATTCGACAGGTGCTGGGCTGGCGCGAGTACGTGCGCGGGATCTATTGGCACTTCATGCCCGAATACCTTGAACGCAATGCATTGCAGGCGAGTGGGGCGCTGCCAGCCTTCTACTGGAGCGGTGAGACGGACATGCCGTGTTTGCAGGATGCGATTCAGCAGACCTTGCGTTATGGCTATGCCCACCATATTCAAAGATTGATGGTCACCGGGCTGTTCGCCCTCATGCTGGGTGTCGATCCAAAGGCGGTTCACGCCTGGTATCTGGCCGTGTATGTCGATGCCGTCGAATGGGTGGAATTGCCGAATACGCTTGGGATGTCGCAGTACGCCGACGGCGGCATCATGGCTTCCAAGCCCTATATCGCCACAGGTCGCTACATCGAGCGGATGGGCAACTATTGCGGCCAATGTCGTTATCGGCCGCAGCAATCCACGGGCGAGCGCGCCTGTCCCTTCACTACTCTCTACTGGGATTTTTTGCTTCGCCACCGGGAGCTGCTTGCCGGTAATCCCCGCATGCAATTGCAGTTACGCAATCTTGCGCGTTTGGGAGATGACGAGCGAGAGGCCATTCAGACGCAGGCGCGCCAACTGCGTGTTCGGCTCGGGGTCTGACGGTGTAACCTAGCCACCATGACGGCCGCCGCCAGTAATTTATCCCAACGTTATCCGCGCAAGCGGGCGTTCATTACCGGCGCCGCCAGCGGTCTCGGTTTGGCTTGCGCGGAGATTCTGGCGCGCGAGGGTTGGCAGCTGTTTTTGCACGATATGGATGCCAGCCGCCTCACGCTGGTGGCGGATAGTTTTCGTCGCGATGGTGCGTTGGTGACCACGATCGAGGGTGATGTGCGGGATGCGGCGGCACTCGATCATGCGATCGATGAGGCCGTCGCCATGGCGGGCGGCATCGATATATCGGTACATTGCGCCGGCGTAGCCTGGGCAGGTCCGTTTCATGGCAGCACCGAGCAGGACTGGCGTTGGGTCATGGATATCAACGTGGTCGGTGTGGCCAATGCTTCGCGTGCAGTCATCCGCCACATGGCTCGGGGCCCGGGTGGCTTGATCATCAATATCGCGAGTGCCGCCAGTTTTTGCACGGGCACGCACATGTCTATCTACAATGCCTCGAAGGCAGCCGTCGTTGCACTCAGTGAATCTTTGATGCAAGAGTATTCGGCATATGGTGTCAAGGTACTTGTTGCCATGCCCGGGTTTTTCGTGACCCGCTTGATGGAGACCGCCCGCGGCTCAGAGAAGACACTGGCATCAGCTCGAAAGTTGGTTGAACAAGCTGATACCACGGCCGAGCAGGTGGCGGAGGCCATCTTGTGGTCGGCTGCTCGCGGCAACAATTACTGCGTATATCCCGAAAAATATCTTTGGCTGTGGCGTCTCAAGCGATGGATGCCGCAAAGATTCCAGAAAATACTGCCAAAGTTGCTGGGTCGTCGCTGATGGTCCCTTTTCATCTCGCCATACCGGTGCATGATCTCGCGGCCGCTCGCGAATTTTACGGCGGCTTGTTTGCTTGCCTGGAGGGGCGCTCCAGCGAGGAATGGGTGGATTTTGCTTTCTTTGGTCATCAGCTGGTGGTGCATCTTGATCCAAGGCTAAAAGAATCCCTGCATCACAATGTCGTTGATGGCAAACATGTTCCCGTACCTCACTTCGGGGTCGTACTGGCGTGGGAGGATTGGCATAGGCTTGCGGGGCGGCTCGAGGCGGCTGGGGCTCAGTTCGTCATCCCGCCCGGTATTCGATTTGCGGGCGAAGTTGGCGAACAAGCCACGTTTTTCCTGTTTGATCCTTCGGGCAATGCGCTCGAGTTCAAGTCTTTCCGCGATCCGGCCATGTTGTTTGCCAAGTGATGGTTCGGCATTTCGTTCGTCTGAGCGACGGTCTCAACCTGTATTGCGCGGATTACCCGGCAGCAGCCCCCGCTGCGGCTTTAGCCAGGCCGCCCGTGCTGTGTTTGGCGGGCTTGACTCGCAATAGCCGCGACTTCGAGTCCCTCGCCCCCTGGTTGGCGCAAGAGTACCGCGTGCTTGCACCGGACTTGCGTGGTCGTGGAGAGTCCGATCGCGATCCGGATTGGCGGCATTATCGGCTCGAGGTCTATCTTGATGACATCCGCTGCCTGTTAGCTGCCCTGCAGCTACCGCGGGTCATCGTGCTCGGCACGTCACTGGGCGGACTGATCGGACTTTGCCTCAGTCGCGAGTCCTCACCAGACGTTGCCGCGTTGATCCTCAATGATATCGGCCCCGAGCTCGATCCGGTCGGTCTGCTGCGTATCGCCAGTACCGTCGGTACGGCGCCGGCCGCCTCCACTTGGGATCAAGCCGCAGGGCAGTTGGCTGCAGGACATCGCTCGGCCATGCCCGATTTCGAACCTGCCGATTGGTTGCGCTTTGCCCGTCGGCTTTGTCGGGAGCGAGCGCCGGGCATCATCGAGCGTGACATGGATCCTTTGATCGGCCAGGCCATGCGCGAGTCGGATGGGCAGATTCCCGATTTTTGGCAAGCTTATTTGGCGCAGGATGCCAAGCCGATGTTGGCGCTGCGGGGGGAGCTGTCGGATCTGCTCTCGCTGGCTACCTTGCAGCGCATGCAGCAGTTGCGGCCAAGCCTGCGAACGGTCACCGTCCGTGATCGGGGGCACACCCCTACGTTGGATGAGCCCGACAGTCGACGTGCACTCGCTGAATTTCTGGATGAATTCTTTGGCTCCCGGCTTGCAAGGGGGTTGGCATGACCGATTCTGAACTGCGCATTGTCACCATGGAGCTTTATATGGCGATCTGCCTGGCGCTCGGGGTGATCGCCTTTCGACGCACACGCACTTTGGGCGATTACATCCTTGGTGGCCGCAGTCTTGGCAGTTGGGTGACTGCACTCAGCGCCCAAGCCACAGACATGAGTGGCTGGTTGCTCATGGGCTTGCCGGGTCTTGCGTATGCGTCCGGTTTCGACTCGGTATGGTTGCTGTTGGGGCTTGTGCTCGGCACTTGGGCAAATTGGCGTTGGGTGGCTGCTCCGCTGCGTGACGCCACTGAGCGACTGTCGTCTCTGACTCTGCCCGATTACTTTGAAAATCGCTTTGCCGATACACGGCACAGTCTGCGTACCGTCTCGGCGATATTCATTCTTGTGTTCTTCGTTTTTTACACGAGTTCTGGCTTTGTCGCAGCCGGGCGTTTGTTCGAGTCGGTCTTTTCCTTGGCCTACCATGATGCGCTGATACTGGGCAGTGTCGTCATGCTGGGCTACGTCTTCCTTGGTGGCTTTCTGGCAGTGAGCTGGTCGGATGTGCTGCAGGGCAGTCTCATGTTCTTTGCGCTGGTCATGGTAGCCATCGTCGGTGTGGCTGAAAGCGGCGGCTTGAGACAAACCTTCGAAGGGTTACAGGCACTTGATGCCAACTTGCTCGATCCCTTTGTGGCCGAGGGCGATCAGCGGCTAGGTTGGATCGGCATTTTATCTTTGCTGGCCTGGGGTCTCGGCTACGCGGGTCAGCCGCACATCCTCGCGCGCTTCATGGCCGCTCGTTCGGTGCAGCACCTGACTGTGGCGCGACAAGTCGCCATGACGTGGGTGATCATCGTGCTCGTGGCTTCGGTGATGGTGGGCTTGAGTGGTCGCTTGGTGTACCCGCAGCCTCTGGCGGGTGCCGATACCGAGAAAGTATTCATCGAGATGGCGACATTTTTTTTGACCCCTGCACTGGCCGGTATTTGTCTCGCTGGTGTCATGGCCGCCATCATGAGTACGGCTGCTGCGCAGTTGTTGGTCGCCTCCTCGGCCTTGTCCAAGGATTTCTACGCCGTCTTGCGACCGTCTGCGACACCGACGCAATTGCTGCGATCGGGGCGTCTCGCGGTGCTCGGCATTGCGGCCGTGGCTTTGTGGATTGCCTGGGACCCAAGCAGTCGCGTACTCGATCTTGTGGCCTGGGCGTGGGCGGGTTTTGGGGCCGCATTCGGGCCCGCCGTGATTCTCTCGTTGTATATGCCCGACATGACTCGTCACGCGGCCTTGGCGGGTATCGTCACGGGGGGTGCCACGGTGATTCTTTGGCCTCGGTTGTCGGGGCTTGGGCCCTGGTTCGAGGTCTATGAATTGTTACCCGCATTCGTGTTATCGGCAGGGGTCATTATGCTCATGACCTGGGGTGCCCGACGGCAACAGGCACGCCACGCAGACGCCAGGCCATGACGGAGCCATTGGTCAGCAGCCGATTTGGGCCGGTGCAGCTCGCACCGGGGTACAGCCCCTGGAACGCTCGGACCTACCTGTTTGCCGCGTTCATCACCATCGGCATGTTGGCATTTGTCAGCTTTATTCAGCCTTATCTACTGAATGCCAATCTGAAAGTGCCACAGGATGAGCAGGGTCGGGTCTTGGGTCTGCTTGGCTTCAGTGGTGAGTTGGTGTCATTGCTGTTGGTTGCACCGTTCGGGGCGCTCTCGGACAAGATCGGCCGTCGACCCGTGTATGCGCTTGGATTTCTTTGGCTCGCGGCCGGGTTTTTTCTCTATCCTTTGGCCCAGACCCTGCCGCAGTTGCTGGCCTGCGCCGTGTTTTTCTCGGTGGGCGTGGCGGCAGTGGGTTGCATGTTGGCGACGGTCCTTGCCGATACACCCAAGGAGCAGTCACGCGGGCTGTTCGTCGGCATTACGGGGTTTTGCCAGGGGCTCGGAGCGACGCTTGCCGTACTGGTACTGGGTCGTGTGCCACAGCGCTTGGCCGAAGATGGCATGGACGCCGTGCTGGCCGGGCGGATCACGCTCGGCCTCGCCGCAGGACTCTGTGCGTTGACCGCGCTGGCGTGCTGGCTGGGCTTGAAACGAGGTACGCCAAGTCGACTCGGTGAGCGAGAGCCCATTTGGGTGTTGCTCAGCACCGGAGTGGCCGCGGCGCGCAGCAATCCGCGGATCTGGTTTGCTTATATGCTGCAGTTTGTTTCGTTTGCCGATCGTATCGTGATTGGCACGTTTTTCAGCGCTCGTTTACAGCAGACAGCGATTGCCAATGGCGAGACGGTAGGCGCGGCGGTGGCAGCGGCGACCCGCCCGTACGTGACCGCCAATATCGCCGCTCTGGTATTCGCCATTTTCTTTGGCCTGATGCTGGACAAGATGAACCGCATTACAGCGGGCGTAGTGGCCATGGCGGTCGCCGGCATCGGCTATATGGCCGGAGGATTTGTTGGGGATCCTGCGAGCGATTGGATTATCCCAGTCGCCATCCTGCTCGGCATGGGTCAGATATGCGCCATCATCGCCAGTCAAACTGTGCTCGGGCAGGAAGCTCCGCAGGATGTGCGAGGTGCCGTATTTGGCATGGCGGGTATTTGTGCTTCGCTCGGCATTCTCTTCACCACTTCGATTGGGGGTTGGCTCTACGATATGGCTGGTAAGGGTTCGCCGTTTTTCTTGATCGGCACCGTCAATATTCTCGTTATGTGTTTTGGACTTTATTTGCTACGTTCCCGTTCGACTACGACGTAAACGATGTCATCACTGCGAATTGCCACTTGCCGACCGCTGCCGGAACCAGATCCGGACGAAGCTTTGCTGCTACAAGCCTGTCACGAAGCGGGTATCGAAGCGCAGATGGTAGCCTGGCACGACCCGACGCTGTGGCGAATGGATCATCCGCAGCATCATGTGCCAGTGCTGATCCGCTCCACGTGGGATTACATTCACAGGCTCAAAGATTTCGAGCGCTGGCTGCAGACGGTGAGTGACCAGGCGCCACTGTGGAATCCCTGGAGCGTGATCCGTGACAACCTGCACAAGCGCTATTTATTAAGCTTGGCCGAGAGGGGTGTGTCGGTCATACCCACCCTGCTCGCCGCTCAGGGTTCAACGGAATCTTTGATCGACAAGGTGGAAGTATCTGGCTGGCGCGATGTGGTGATCAAGCCCGCAGTGGGCGCCGGTTCCTTTGATACTCATCGACTGTCACCCGGCAATCCGGCCGCCGAGGCCCAGTGGCGTCAGAGTGTGGCTGCACGCGATATGTTGATCCAGCCTTATCTATCTTCGGTGGATGACGAGGGGGAGCGGGCTTTGGTCTGGATTGACGGCGAGTTCACGCACGCGGTGCGTAAGTCACCCCGCTTTGCGACGGATACCGAACACGTCTCAGCTGCTCTCTCGATCTCGCTAGCCGAGCGCAGCTTGGGCGAGGCCGCCTTGAAGGCGGCGATACCGGCAGATGACGCTGGGGCGACTCTGCTCTATGCCAGAGTGGACGTGGCGCGAGACGCCGAAGGTGAATGGCGAGTCATGGAGCTCGAACTGATCGAGCCTTCATTGTTTTTGGCGCAGCATCCGCCCGCGCTAAAACGCTTGGTGAGCGCCTTGCAGCAAAGATTGGCGGGCTGACTTAGCCGGCCAGCACGATCAAGGCGGTCCCTTCCGGGGATTGCAGCACCCAGCGCTCTGTCAGATCAGGCCGGCGAAACACCAGCGCCGCGGTCGGAAACCAGTTTTCATCATGTATGGCGAGCGGTAACCCGGCCGCATCGTGCAGCAGCGCCGGAAAACCCTCGGTGGTTTGGGGAAGGGCGCGTGCACCAATGGCCTGCCAGAAGCCGCTGCTGATCTCGCAAGCCGCTGACGGCAAACTGAACGCGACCGGTGTACCGGGCGACCCCGGCGCTTGCGATTCCGCAGCCCGTGTCAGCTTATGAGTGTCTCGCTCAAGCAGGGTGATCATGTGGCCCGCCGGATCGCGCAGGCCGAATTCATTGAAGCAATCTGGTCCTGTTTTGGCAAAGGCGATCACGGCACCGCTATCGCGAAAGTCGTTCAATGCCTCACCGAGGTCCTCGCGGACGCAGGTCACCGATGGAGAGGGAAAGCGGTATTCGTGCAGGCCGATGAGCAGCGGGCCATGGCGAACGACTGCATAGGGGTGAGGCCAGACGGTCTCGATCTCGCCCTGCTCGAAACCGAGAGCAAGATAGAACTCGAGCGATTCCGCCAGCGATCGGGTGGAGATGCTGAGTTCATGAAACCGTCCAAGCGCGAGCACAGGCACTATTTTGCTCCGAGCCCTGCCTGCCACAGTACGAAGGCATACTCCTCGGCGACTTCCCGATAGCGCTCGAATCGCCCGGATTTGCCACCGTGTCCAGCCTCCATGTTGGTACGCAGCAGCAACGGGTTGTCATTTGTCTTGAGATGGCGCAAGCGCGCAACCCACTTGGTGGGCTCAAAGTATTGCACTTGACTATCCCAGAGTCCGCTCGTCACCAGCATCGCCGGATACGCCTGCCGCGAAACATTGTCATAAGGCGAGTAGGACAGCATGTATCGGTAGGCCTCTGTGCTCTTTCCTGGGTTGCCCCATTCGTCAAATTCATTGGTGGTGAGCGGGATACTTTCATCCAGCATGGTAGTGACTACATCGACAAAGGGTACATGCGCAATGAGCCCGCGATATTCGCTGGGTGCCATATTGGCTACGGCGCCGATCAAGAGGCCGCCTGCACTCCCGCCCATGCCGAATACCCGTTTGGGGTCGGCGATCGTTTCCTTCACCAGATAGCGGGTTACGTCAATGAAATCATTGAATGTGTTGATTTTGTTCTGCAGCTTGCCCTGCTCGTACCACTCGCGGCCCATCTCTTGTCCGCCGCGCACGTGAGCAATGGCATAAATGAAGCCGCGATCGACCAGCGACAGGATGGGTGAGCGGAAGGTCGGGTTGGTCGAGACACCATAGGCACCATAAGCGTACTGATAGACCGGAGCGGTCCCGTCGAGTGGCGTTGTCTTGCGATAAAGCAGTGTCAGCGGCACTCGAGCACCATCGCGCGCTGTGACGAAGCGAAACTCGGCGCGGTAGTCGCTGCTGTCAAAATCACCAAGCACGGGTTCGCGCTTCAGTTCGACGCGACCACCTGAACGGATATCGTAATCAAAGGTGGTGGCGGGGGTGGTCGGCGACGTATAGATATATCGCAATAGTGGCGTGTCTTGCTCGCTATTGGCACCGAGAGCCATGGTGTAGGCTTCATCTTGCGCATCGAGCAGGAAATCTTTGCCCTGCCAGGGCTTTATCCGGATGCGCTGCAGTCCGTCTGAGCGCTCGGAGAGCGCAATGAAGTCCTTGAAGGCATCAAAGCTGTCGATGAAGGCATCGTTGCGGTGGGCGATGATATCGCGCCAGGTGCTGCGATCACCCGCGGTGGCAATGGGTGCTTCTACCAGGCGGAAATTCTTTGCCTGCCAGTTGGTACGGATGATGAATCGATCGCCGAGATCTTCCAGTTGATACTCGTGATCGCGCTCTCTTGGTAATACGACCTGAAATTTGAGCTCTGGGTCATTGGCATCCGCATACCAATACTCGGAGGACACCGTGCTTTGCGACACGATATAAATGAAGCGGTCGGTCTTTGACTTGTCGACCCCCATGTAAAAACTGTCGTCGGTCTGTTCGTAGACCAGTGTGTCTTGGCTCTTGTCGCCTCCACGTTGATGGCGGTAAACGCGATTGCCGAGCAAGGTCTGCGGATCCTTACGGATATAGAGCAGACTTTGGTTATCGTTAGCCCAGGCAAGATCGGGCTCGACATTTTCGAGCACGGTGGGCAGAAAGCTGCCGGTCTCCAGATCCTTGATGCGCACCTCATATTGGCGCCGGCCCACGGTGTCTTCCGCAACGGCGGCCCAGCGACCATCAGGGCTGATTTCGATGTTGGCCAATTGATAAAACTCATGGCTGGTGGCGCGTTCATTACCGTCGATCAGGATCTCTTCGGCGGCATCCAGTGAACCTTTGCGGCGCGCATGGATCGGGTATTGTTTTCCGGTTTCGTAGCGCTGGTAGTACCAATAGCCGTTTTTGCGATACGGAACGCTGGCATCGTCCTGTTTCAAGCGACCGATGATTTCTTTGTAAAGTTCTTCCTGCAGGCCATTTTGCGGTGCCATGATGGCTTGCAGATAGGCGTTCTCGGCTTCCAGATACGCGATCATTTGCGCGTTTTCGCGCGAGTCGTCGCGCAGCCAGTACCATGGGTCTTGCCGCTCACCGAATTTCGCCGGTACGGTATACGGGCGTTGTTCGGCAATGGGTGGCGTGGGTGCTGCGGTGGATGCGGTTCCGATCATGAGGAAATACCCCGCAAAAATGCTCAGGATGCCAAAGAATAACGCAGGTGACCTGCGTTGACGGCGGGCGGCGGCTGATTTGACCATGATGTCACGCGGTCTCCTTGGGCTGGATGAAGCGGGTCAACAGCAGCATGGCTGCCAGTGAAATCAATGACAAGATCGCACAAAATGCCATCACGGGCACGGGTGTGTCGGTGGGCACGAATCCCATCGCCTGCACCGCCAGGGCGGCAATCGCTTGTTGCGAGAAGCCGATCATCCCTGAGGCGACGCCGGCGAAGCCGGGAGCCATACGCACCGCGAGTGCAGTGACATGCGGCAGGGTCAGACCCTGGGCAAAGGCCAGCGGCAGCATGGGGCCGAACCAGAACAGCGGATGCGTGTAACCAAGGATCACGAATGCAAAGGCTACGCAAGCCGAGGCCGCTTGCAACCAGGTGCCGAAGCGGGCCACACGCTCGAGTGCGGTATGACCTCGAAGCCTCGACACATAGAGGTTGCCAAAGAAATAACCGGTCGAGAGCAACAGGATATACAAGCCAAAATCCGTCGCGGGCATGCCGAGCGTGTCGCTCAGGATGTAGGGGGCGATCGAGATGAAGCCGAGATACAGCGCATAAATCACGCCGGCGTCGATCACGCAGCCGAGGAAGCCGGGATTGCGCATCACTTTGATCGACGCTCGACCGACGTCTGCCATGCTGGCGGCCGCCGCATGAAAGAGGCGCGTTTCCGGCAGACCTCGTAGCGAGGCCAAGAGAATGATCACCGACAACACCCACATCAACACGAAGGGGGCGTGCCAACTGAAGCTTTCGGTCAGTGTGCCGCCGAGATAGGGAGAGACCGAGGTGCCTACCATCATCACCAGGGTGAGGTTGGCCAGCGCCCGCGCGAGTCGCCAGTCGGTGTAGATATCGCCCAACATGGCTCGCGCCACCGTGGTGTTGGCGGCACAGCCAATGGCTTGGATGGCGCGTGCGAACACCAGGATTTCAAGCGTTGGGGCGAAGGTCGCAAGAATGCTGCCTACGATGAAGATACCGAGCCCGCCTAGCACCAACGGGCGACGACCGAAGCGATCCGAGAGGGGCCCAGCAAGCGGGATGCCTGCGGCAAACGTGATCAGAAAGACGCTGATGATGGCCTGCGAGGCGGCGTTGGTGGCGCCGAATTCGTCGCGAATCTCCGGCAGAGCCGGGATCATCATCAAGGTCGAGATGGGGCCAAGCGCACTGGCGGCTGCGATCAGCAACAACAAGCCAAAGCCGGGTCCTGCCGGCTCCGCGGTGACCGCGGCAGGCGAAAGAGGACGGGAGTCGCTCACTCGCTGACGCCGTAACGCTCGCGATAGGCGCGCAAGGCCGAGATTTGCGAGGGGTCCACGTCCGCCATCAGCTCGATGAGTGCGGACAAGGTGAGCAGACTGATGCAGCGCAGGCCGAACTCGGCCTCCACTTCTTGTACGGCAGAGCGCGAACCTTGGCCACGCTCTTGTCGATCCACCGCGAGCAGCACCGCAACGGGCTGAGCGCCGGCCGCGCGGATGATTTCGATGGATTCGCGAATAGCGGTTCCCGCCGTGATGACGTCATCGACGATGACCACGTTGCCGGCGAGCGGGCTACCCACGATGAGTCCGCCCTCGCCATGCGTCTTCGCTTCCTTGCGATTGAAGCACCAGGGCACATTACGACCTTCATGCTCGGCCAATGCGGCGGCTGTTGCCGCGACCAGCGGGATTCCCTTGTAGGCTGGGCCGAACAACATGTCATAGCCCACATTGGCCTGTTGCAGGGCGGCGGCATAACAGCGACCGAGCCCCGCGAGTGAAGCGCCGTCGTTGAACGCGCCTGCGTTGAAAAAATACGGGCTTTCGCGGCCGGATTTGAGGGTGAAGTGGCCAAATCGCAGCGCGGCGCAGGCGAGGGCGAGATCGAGGAAGCTGCGTTGATAAGGGTGCATGCCGCTATCATATCGCGGTGCGGGTCATCACCTTGAACCTGAACGGTATTCGCTCGGCTGCCTCGAAGGGCGCTTTCGCGTGGTTGCGCGCGCAAGATGCCGATGTGGTCTGTTTGCAGGAGACAAAAGCTCAGGAGAGTCAGCTGCCAGGGCATGACATCGACATGCCCGGCTATCAGCGCTTTTTTTTCGATGCCGAGCGACCCGGCTATTCCGGCACCGCGCTCTACTGTCGCAAGGCGCCGAGCGAGGTGATCCGCGGCTTCGGCGTGGATGAATTCGATCGCGAGGGCCGATATCTCGAGGCTCGCTTTGATGATGTGGCTGTGGTGTCGCTGTACCTGCCTTCGGGCTCTTCGGGTCCGGAGCGGCAGGCCTCCAAGTTTCGCTTTTTGGGTGCCTTCATGCCGCACCTGCGCAAGCTGCGCCGTCGTCGTCAGGAATACATTCTTTGTGGTGACTGGAACATCGCACACAAGGAAATCGATCTGCGCAATTGGAAGTCCAATCAAAAAAATTCCGGTTTTTTGCCTGAAGAGCGCGCCTGGATGGATGAGCTTTTTGGCGCAGCAGGCTTTGTCGACGCGTTTCGCGAGGTCAATGACGAGCCGGATCAATATACCTGGTGGTCCAATCGCGGGCAGGCCTGGTCAAAGAATGTTGGGTGGCGGATTGATTATCAGGTGGTCAGCAAGGGTCTCGCAGGAGTCGCTCGCAGCGCACAGATCCATAAAAGCAGTCGTTTTTCCGATCACGCGCCGCTGATCATGGATTATCAGGTTTAAACGATGGACGACCCCAGATAAATGACGCTGCGCGAAGTGCTCGCCAACCCAAGGCTTGCTGCGGTGCTTTTCATGGGCATTGCCTCGGGCTTGCCGTATAACCTGACCGACGCCACATTGCAGGCTTGGTTCAAAGATACGGGATTGTCGAACACCACCATCGGTGTCTTGTCCCTGATCGGTCTTGCTTATACCGCGAAGGTGTTGTGGGCGCCCTTGCTCGATCGCTACACTTTGCCATTCCTCGGGCGGCGGCGCGGTTGGATCCTGCTCAGCCAAATATTGCTCTGCGGTGCACTTGCACTGATGGCTTGGCACGGGCCGGAGCGCGGTCTCATGCCGTTTGCCGTTCTGGCGATCGTGGTGGCCGTGCTCTCGGCTTCGCAGGACATCGTGATCGATGCTTGGCGAACCGACTTGGTCACGGTGCAGGAGCGGGGCCCGGCGGCCACCGCCGCCAATCTCGGTTACCGAGCAGCGAGCTGGTTTGCCTTTTCGGGGGCGTTGATACTGGCGGATATCTGGGGTTGGCGCGTCACTTATCTTTGCATGGCGGGAGTGATGCTGGCGATGACGATCGTCACTTGGCAGGCACAGGAGCCGCGCCTCATCGCACCGCCACCCACTTCGCTCGCGGCCGCGGTCAAAGATCCCTTGCGGCAATTGTTGGCAGGGCAGGGAATGTTATGGCTGCTGTTGGCACTCGTTTTATACAAAGTAGGCGATGCCTTTGCGCTCAAGTTGTTCACGCCCTTTTTGATGGATGTTGGCTTTACCAAAACCGAGATCGGGGCAGTCACCAAAACTTTGATGTTGCTCGCCAGTGTCACCGGTGCCATCGCAGGGGGTCTCTGGCTCGTGAAGCTCGGTTTGCTGCGGGCGTTGTTATTGTTTGGTTTCCTGCAAGCACTGGCCAACCTCGGTTATTTCGTGGTGGCCATGGTCGGTCACGACTTGACGGTGATGGCGGTGGCGGTCTTTCTGGATAATTTTGTGGGAGCGATGGGTAACACCGCTTTGGTGGTGTTTATCATGGGTTTATGTGATATCCGTTTCAGCGCCTTTCAATACGCGTTGCTTTCGGCGATTGCCGTGTTGCCTCGTAATCTTCTTGGCGCGCCGGCGGGGTTTCTCTCGGACGAGATCGGTTGGGCGGCTTTCTATGTCTTGACCTTTTTCACGGCGTTACCGGGGCTTGCCATGGTGTGGTGGCAACGGGCGCGGATCGAGGCTATCGAAGCCCAAGGCAAGCTCGCTACGGCACCCGGCACCCCTTCCTGAGCACGAGGTTTGGCTGGTGCAGGAGTTCATCCCCGTTTGTCGGCGCGAAGACCTGGTGCAGACCGGTTGTTTCGGTTTTACAACGGGTGAGGGTGACTGGCCCTTGCGCGGTTTCGTGGTGAAGGGGCCCCACGATGAAATTCGTGCTTGGGTCAATCGTTGTCCTCATGCGGGACACCGTCTGGAGCTGCGCGAGCACGATTTCTTGAGCGCCGATCGTCGCTTCATTCAATGCCGCTCGCATGGCGCGTTGTTTGACCTTGTTGACGGTCGATGTGTGGCAGGGCCTTGTCCTGGCCGTCAGTTGCGCGAAATTCCCGTGCAAGTTTGCGGCGAAACCATCAAAATCGCGCGCCCCGCCAACGCGGGTTGATGGTGCCTCATGCTCGAATCCTTCCTTAAATTCTTTGTGGTTTTCTTTCTGGTGGTCGAGCCGATTTCACTGGTGCCGGTATTTGCCAGTCTGACCGAGGGGGCTACCGCACAGTATCGCCGGCGTATGGCGATCAAGTCCGTGATCGTCGCTACGCTGATCACCATTGGTTTCGCCCTGAGTGGTGCGGCGTTTCTCTCGGCGATGGGGATCAGCATCGACAGCTTCCGTATCTTTGGCGGTTTACTGCTGTTTTTGGTGGCGTTGGAGATGGTGTTTGCACGCGAATCGGGAACTCGTACCTCCACTGACGAGCAAGTCGAAAGCCGTCGTCGGGCAGATATCTCCGTGTTTCCGCTCGCCTTTCCGTTCATGTCGGGTCCGGGTGCGCTCACCACCATCCTGCTGTGGTTCGGACCTGTCAAGGTGATGGAAGAGCCGTGGCTGTTTGCGGCTTTGCTTGCTGCGGCGCTACTGGTCTTGATCATTTCTTTGGTCATGATGCTGGCAGCCGGGCCGCTGATGCGATTGCTGGGGGCCACCGGTACCAATGTCGCCAATCGATTGCTGGGCGTGATCTTGGGTGCCTTGGCGGTTCAGTTCGTGGTGGACGGTATTCGCGCGAGTTTTGCCCTCGGTTGATTGAGCTGCCGCTGACTCTGCTGACTGATCCCGCACTCAATCCGCGGTTCTTGCAAAGCCTAAATCCCAAACTCCATGCCCAAGACGCTGCCCCCGGCGTTCAAACCGCGTAAGCGGTCGCCAGTCGGGACGGGTTACATAACCGCTTGATCCCGCCGCAGCGAGATTGCGAAATCTGGCGCTTGCGCTCATCACCTCGAGCATGTGCTCTGCGTAGGGCTGCCAGTCGGTGGCGAGGTGCAGCAGGGCGCCTTCGCGCATGCGCGAGGCGAGCAGTTCGATGAAAGAATCCTGGATCAATCTGCGCTTGTGATGGCGTGCCTTGTGCCAAGGGTCAGGGAAGAGAATCCATACTTCATCGAGACAGGGCCCATTCAGGTGATGAGCCAACACGTCCACGGCGTCGTGACAGATCAATTTGAGATTGCCGAGGTCCAAGCGCGCTGCTTCGTGCAACAGTCGCCCGACCCCTGCCCGATGCACCTCGATACCGAGAAAATCCCGCTCAGGTTGTTGGCTTGCCACATTGAGCAGCGTATCGCCGTTGCCGAAGCCGATTTCCAGCACCTTGGGCGCATCACGACCAAAGATTTCATGCAAATCCAGCGCTGATTCGCACTGCATTGTGCTCGGCAAATCGATACCATAACGGGGCCAGTCGTGCTGCAGCGCACGTTCCTGGGCCAACGTGATCCGGCCCGCGCGTCTGACGAAGCTGCGAATCCGGCGCGTGCCCGCCGCAGGGCCGCTCTCGCCGACCGGGTTGTGTTCGGTATGCAACTCAGTACTCATCACGATTGCCAATGGCCGGCTCCCGGCGTCTCCTGGGTACGGGGCTTGCATTATGGGCCCGTCGCTTGAGAAAGTTCGCGTCCGAGGAAACATCGCAACGGAACTGTCGTCATGCCCAACAATTTGCACACCGAGGTCGTTCATTACACTGCCGGAGGTCGCGACCTCGCCAGTTACCTTGCCTACGATCCGGCCAAGTCGGGCAAGCGCCCGGGCTTGATCGTGCTGCCCGAGTGGTGGGGGCTCAATGATTACCTGCGTCGCCGCGCGCGTGAGCTCGCGGGGTTAGGATTTGTGGCCATGGCCACCGATGTGTATGGCGAGGGTCGCGAAGCCGCTGACTCCGCCGAGGCCGGGCAATTGATGGGCGGATTGTTTCAGGACATTCCGGCCTTGGGCGAGCGTTTGCGCGCGGCCTATGAAACCCTGAAACAGCATCCCGAAGTCGATCCAGATCGCATCGGCGCAATGGGTTATTGCCTCGGTGGAGCGTTGTCTCTGCACATGGGCCGCATGGGCATCGACCTCAAGGGCGTGGCCAGTTTCCATGGCGCACTGACTCGGGCGATCGAAGCGCAACCCGGCGAATTCAAGCCTGCAGTGCTGATTTGTCACGGTGAGGCCGATGGCATGGTACCGGCTGAGGATCAGGCTAATTTCCGCAAGGAAATGGAATCGCTGGGGGTCGACTACCAGTTCATTTCCTACCCCGGCGCAAAGCACGGATTCACCAATCCGGAAGCCACCGACAAGGGCAAGAAATACAACTTGCCGCTCGCTTACGACGAGAAGACCGATCGGCAGTCCTGGGAAGACATGAAGGCTTTCTGGGGCAAGGCGTTTCGCTGAGACGGCGACTGAGACGACGATCACCCCTCGCGGTCACTCGTCTCGGTACGCTTTCACGCTCATTCGTCGAAGCGCAGGTGCTTCACACTCTTGCCGTGTCGGCGGATCAGGCGCAGTGCCTCGATGCCGATACGAATGTGGGCATCCACAAATTCACTGGTCACGCGTTTGTCGGAGTCTTCCGTTTTCACACCCTCAGGCACCATGGGTTGATCGCTGACGAGCAGCAGAGCGCCCGAAGGGATGCGATTGACAAATCCTGCGGCAAAAATCGTCGCCGTCTCCATGTCGATGGCCATGGCGCGGGTCTGGCGCAGGTATTCTTTGAACTCTTCGTCATGTTCCCAGACTCGGCGGTTGGTGGTGTACACCGTGCCCGTCCAGTAATCAAAACCGAGATCTCGAATCATGGTCGAGACGGCGCGTTGCAGACTGAATGCCGGCAAAGCGGGAACTTCGGGCAGCAGATAATCATCGGAAGTACCCTCACCGCGAATCGCGGCGATCGGCAACACCAGATCACCCACCTGGTTCTTTTTTTTGAGTCCACCACATTTGCCGAGCAGCAGCACAGCTTTCGGCGAAATCGCCGACAGCAAATCCATGACCGTCGCGGCATTGGCGCTGCCCATGCCGAAATTGATCATGGTGATGCCATCGGACGTGGCATTGGGCATCGGCCGATCCTTCCCCAGGATTTCTGCACCGGTCGTCGCTGCAAACGCCTCGAGGTAGTGGCCGAAGTTGGTCAGCAGCACGTGCTCACCGAACTTGTCGAGTGGTGTTCCGGTGTAGCGCGGCAGCCAGTTGTTGACGATTTCAGGTTTGGTCTTCATGCGCGCGGACGTTACCACGTGGCGACCCGGATTGACCGGGTTATGGCCTTGCAGGTTTTGGCCTTGCAGTAAGATACCGCCCACCAAACGCACTGAGGGCTCGCCGTGATTCATCGTCTTGCGTCCATTCTTGTTGGAGTGCTTATCCTCATGACCCCATCCGCCCTGACCGCAGCAGAGACCGTCGAGACCGCCGCACCGCTTATCGAGCGCAGCAAGTTGTTTGGCAATCCGAGTCGAGCGGGGGCGTCCCTGTCACCGGATGGCCGTTGGTTGTCATGGCTCGCCCCGCGCGAGGGCGTCATGAACATCTGGGTGGCGCCGGTGGCAGCCCTCGATCAGGCCAAGCCACTCACCGATTCCCGCGACCGTCCCATCCGGCAGCAATTTTGGGCACCGGACAGCTCCATGGTGCTCTACATTCAGGACAAGGGTGGTGATGAAAACTTCCTGCTGTACGGTATCGCGGTAGAGAGCGGCGAAGAGCGCACCCTCACCCCGTTCGAGAACACCCGAGTACAGCTCGTGGGTAGCTCGCCGCTCATCAAAGATCGCATTCTGGTCGGTCTCAATAATCGTGATGCACGCTGGCATGACATTCACAGCCTTGAGCTTGCCACGGGGACGTTGACCGAGGTCATGCGTGGTGATGGTTATGCGGGTTTTGTGGCCGATGCCAAACTCAATCTGCGCATGGCTCTGCGCCCGAACGCCGAGGGCGGGTTTGATTTCTTTGAAGTGGAAGGTGTGTCGGTAGCCGATCAGGCTTTTGCCACCACCACACTGGAAGACTCCTTGACCACGCAGCCGGTTGGATTCACGACGGATGGTAAGACGCTCTACTGGATCGATAGCCGGGGCCGCGACACCGCAGCGCTCGTTGCGCAGGATGTCGAGAGTGGCAAGCTGAATGTACTCGGGGCGAGTGATCGCGCCGATGTGAGCAATGCCCTCACTAACCCCTCAACCGGCGCCATCGAGGCCTACGCCGTCAACTATCTACGCGAGGAATGGACGGCGATTGATTCGAGTATCGGCGCGGACCTGGCCTGGCTCGGTGAGTCCTTGCGTGGTGACATCAGCATCACTTCGCGTACCGAAGATGATCGTCTGTGGACAGTGGCGGTGGACCCTGTGGTGGCCTCGCCTGAAGTGCATTTATTTGATCGCGCCAACAAGACGCTGCAAAGATTGTATGTTTCGCGTCCCGAGCTCGAGGGCGCACCTCTGCAGCCCATGTATCCGCTCGAGATCAGCGCGCGTGATGGACTGACGATGACCGCTTATCTCACGCTTCCGCCGGGCTCCTCCGCCGGTAACGGCCGCAGCCAAAGCCCTGTGCCGATGGTGCTGCTGGTGCACGGTGGCCCTTGGGCTCGTGATGATTACGGTTACAACGCCTACCATCAGTGGCTCGCCAATCGGGGTTACGCTGTGCTGTCGGTCAACTTCCGGGGTTCCACCGGTTTTGGCAAAGCTTTCATTTCGGCGGGCGACCTCGAGTGGGGTCGCAAGATGCACGACGATCTCATCGACGCCGTCGACTGGGCGGTCAAAGAAAAAATCACCGAGGCCGACAAGGTCGCCATCATGGGCGGCTCTTACGGCGGATACGCCACGCTCGCGGGGTTGACCTTCACGCCGACTACCTTTGCCTGTGGCGTGGATATTGTTGGCCCTTCGAATCTTGAGACCCTGCTCAAGACCATCCCACCTTATTGGACGGCGGTCGTGGAGCAGTTTCATCAACGCATGGGCAACCCTAACACGCCAGAGGGCTTGGCTTTGCTCAAGGAGCGTTCGCCACTTTATCGAGCAGGTGACATCGTTCGTCCGCTGTTGATTGGACAGGGCGCGAACGATCCGCGCGTGAACCAGGCGGAATCCGATCAGATCGTGTCAGCCATGACCGCCAAGGGCATTCCGGTGACCTATGTGCTTTTCCCGGATGAAGGTCACGGCTTTGCGCGGCCCGAGAACAACATTGCGTTCAATGCCGTCACCGAAAATTTTCTGAGTGCCTGCCTCGGTGGTCGCGCCGAAGTCATCGGCGACACGGTTCGATCATCCTCTGCTCAGGTGCCGACCGGTGCGTCATTCACGCCGGGTTTGGAAGCTGCGCTACGGTGAGTTTTGATCTTCAGCCGCAGTTGTCGGGACCGGGGCTGTCGCTACGCCCTCTCGCTCCGTCAGATCAAGAGGCTCTGTATGCCGCCGCATCGGATCCCTTGATCTGGTCTCAGCATCCCGAGCCGTTACGTTGGCAGCGAGAGGTGTTTGACCGACTGTTTGCGCGTTTGCTGGGGTCCGGTGGCGCTTTGATCGTCATCGACAAGGCGTCAAAACAGGTGATCGGTAGTTCGAGCTTTTATGATTACCGACCCGACTCTGCGGACATCGTCATCGGCTACACGTTTCTTGCACGACGTTATTGGGGTGGTCAATACAATGCGGAACTCAAATCATTGATGCTGCAACACGCTTTTCGGTTTGTTGAAACAGTCTGGTTCCATGTGGGTAAGCAAAATCTACGCTCACAGCGCGCCATGCAAAAGATTGGTGCGAGGCTCAGTCATGAAATGCTGCGCGAGAGCGGCGGCGTGACAGCGTCGTTTCTGCACTACTGCATCCATCGGTCAGCTTGGAGTGCAGCATGATATTGTGGACTTACCGCCGGCCCTTTTCTTTGGCGGGCCGTACATTCCGGGTCGAGACCGTCGTCACCCCCAAGACACTCACGAGTCGATTATTCGAGGGTGAGCGGTTGTTGGCGGAGGATGCCACGGATTACTGGACGCCCGAGGGCATGCAACGCGCACATGCCCTGCGTATTGAGATTGAAAATCTGGGTGTCATCGACGTGGAGGCAGGCTATATCAGCCTGTGGTCGGTCGGGATACGAGTGCTTCTCGACGGGCAATTGGTTCATGAGAGCCACCCGGGCAAGCGGCCCACTTCGCCTGCCGCGGTCGGTGGCGCGTCCTCCGATGACGTGGCCGCCATGAACAATGCGGCTGCAGAGCGTGCAGCCGAGGCCAGAGAGGCCGCGGCCAAATGGCAGCGAAACAAATATTCAATCTACACCGATATTTCGCTGGGGCTGCTTTTTTTCGTGACCGCTAAGGTGACGGATCATTTGGCTACCGCCGCGGTCATCACGGCGGTTGCAGGGCTCGGTGTGGTCGTCGCGCAAAAATTCGTCAAGGTTGATTTGCTCGGCGGCCTTGCTATGTTCGGCGTGTTCATGCTGCTGATTTCAGCGGGATTTTCGTTGCTGTTTGATGATGATTCGATCGTCAAGATGAAGAGCACTTATCTTGGGCTCTTTGTGACTACCTTGATGCTGAGCGATGCGCTCTTCAATCGAGGTGGTTATTTTGGCCGTCGTCTCTCGCGCTATATGCCTGCGCCCGTCAATACCCAGCGACTGGCGCTGGGCATGGCCATGCTGGGCGCGGTCATGGCGGGGCTCAATTATGTGATTGCCGAGAATTTTTCGACCGATGTTTGGCTTTACTACACGAGCGCCGGCGATTTCATTGTTTCGGTGATTCTGATGTTCAGCGTGATTCGCTTTGCTCAGCTGCGCGAGGGTGAATCAGCCGCTAATGACGAGTGATTTGTCCCTCGGTAAAGCGCTTACGCAAAAGCTCGGCGTGCAGTCTGCGGGCCTCGCGTACATGGTGGCGACACTCGGTGTTGAGATCGCGCAGGTTTTCGAGCATGCGCAGGGTGGTATCGAGACTCGTCAGCAGGGCGCCTGCCTCCGCACTCGAGAGGTCGATCTTGACGAGAGTCGCCAAAGTATTGCGCACCACCGTATCGATCAGTTTTTGAACTTGAGCTGCATCCATTTGCTGTGATTATGCCTCGTTGCCGGTGCTAGTCTTTGCCTCATGCGCAGACGCTTTCTGATCGTGGACGTGTTTACCCGGCGGCCGTTTTACGGCAATCCGGTCGCTGTCGTGCTCGATGCCGAGGGCTTGGATCCCAAGGCCATGCAGCGTATCGCTCAGTGGACCAATTTGTCCGAGACGACGTTTTGCTTACCCGCCTCGATCGACGGCGCCGACTACCAGCTGCGGATCTTCACGCCCCGATCCGAATTGCCGTTCGCGGGTCATCCCACCCTCGGCAGCGTTCACGCGCTCCGCTCCGTTGGGCGATTGACCGATCGGTCGACGGCCTTTCAAGAGTGCGGAGTAGGACGGGTACCCATCCAGCGCGATCAAGACGGTTGGACTTTTCGCTTGCCGCCATCGCGTTCGAGCGCATTGGCGCCGGAGTCCGTGGTCGCTCTGGAGCAGGCAGTTGGGGTTGCACTCAGCGAGACAGCGCCAAAATTGATCGACGTGGGCCCCAAGTGGGTCGTGGCACGACTAAGCTCGCCGCAGCAGCTGCAGGGCTTGACGCCCAATCTGGATCTGCTCGCGCGCTTTGAGCACAGCCTAGGAGCGACCGGCGTGACGCTCTTTGCCGCTTCCCAGTCGGACTCAGCCGACATTGAAGTGCGCTCGTTTGCGCCGTCGCAGGGCGTGCCGGAGGATCCGGTCTGTGGCAGTGGCAATGGCGCAGTCGCGGCCTTTCGTCGCGATGTCGACTCCGTGACAGGCTTAGCGGGTTACCGCGCCGCGCAAGGTCGATCTGTGGGTCGCGACGGCGAGGTCCGTATCCGCTATGCCGATCCCGACGAAATCTGGGTGGGTGGCGAGTGCGTGGTCGCGGCCGACGGCTTCCTCAATTGCGACTGAGTCGACAAGCTCATAAACTCATCGGTGCGGTGCGGGCGTAGTTCAATGGTAGAACTGTAGCTTCCCAAGCTACTAACGTGGGTTCGATTCCCATCGCCCGCTCCATTCATCCGCTTCAAGGCCGCCGCCAGCGTACCCCGGGTAGTCGTGCGAAGTCCGCATCGTCGCTGAGAACTTCGCAGCCGTGTTCGATTGCCAACGCGCCGATCCATGCATCACTGACGAGGTTGCCGATGGCAGATGTGCTTTCAATCAGCCCGACAAAGATTTCCCAGTGGCGCGCACCGGGTGTCAATACCACGGCGTTGGGACTTGCCCGTAGCACGCGAACGAAATTCAGGGCGAGTGGCGTCGGCGTGGGCGGTATAAAGACCCGTGGATGAGTCAGTACGCGCAACACTCCGCTCAGCACAGGGTCGCAGAGCGCGAATGGCTCAGGTGAAGCGCGCAAGTCCTCAAGAATAGTACGCATGGTGGCATGGCGCGGTGCATCGTTGCGCATCGCGCCTACCAATACGTTTACATCGACCAGGACCACCGTTCACGTGCCGTCCATGAGGTCGAGCAGTGCGCTGTTGTCCGCGAGGTCGATGCCGGGCCGTAGACCCTGACCGCCGTAAATGGGTAGAGGTTCGCACACCCGCTGGGGCGCACCGCCGCGTTGCATCTCGTACCGCAGTGCATCGGCCACCAGCTGTGTAAAGCTGCGTCCAGTACGGCCGGCGAACGTTTGCGCTTGGGTCAGTAGGTCGGCAGGCAAGCGGATGGTGGTGCGTGACATATCGCAAGGCTATTCCGAGACATAACTTATGTCAAACATTGATCAGCGCTCAAGTCCCAGGCCTCGTTGCTGCTGTGCCCGCAGGCGGCTGAGCTCTTCCACGAAATGCTCGCGTTCCCTCGGCGAGATCATGATGTTGCCGTACCGGCCGTGAGTAATTTCCAGCCGATCGATCGACAGCGCAGCTCGAGGTGCGTCGGTGACAGCGTGTAATGGGTGCCCAACAAGACCCACAGCGGCAGCGCGATGCCGAGCGCCATCGCGGGCAAGACAATCAATGCCAACGACGATCACTAACCAGCTATCGATAGCCGATGTATAACGGGTGCGCATGACCCCTCCTGAATGGGCGCAGTGTATTTCGATGCAAGGGTAGCGTGATTTACCTGTGCTCGAACTGACACGTCATTAGCGGGCACACCCGACGGCTGGGCTATCATTACCGCCATGACTGAAACCACACCGCCTCGCGCCTTGCCCGACCGGCTCAGCGTTGACCCCGATAGCCGCTACTACGACGAAGACATTCTCGGGCGCAATGTCGGAATTCGTCTTGATGGTGTCGAGTACACCAACGTCGAGGAATACTGTGTCTCCGAGGGTTGGATCAAAACGGCACTAGGCAAGACTCTGGACCGGCGCGGAAAATCTTTGACTATCACGCGCAAGGGCGTCGTGGAGCCTTTTTTCAAAGATTGAGCCTGATGTTCAGCGCTTTACTCATGAGGTTTTGTAGAGCGTGATGGTCGTGACCGCTTTGGCGATCTCCTGAATGATCAGGATCGAGAGTAACCCTCCTCCAGATGTCGACTTTCAACTTTCCATCACGTTGGTGACGGCCTTGGTGTAGACTTCGCAGCTTCTGAAGGGTTGCGCGGTCAGCGCCCCCTAACTTACGGCTCGCCCCTGACCGCTGCGGATCTTTCCGTGTTGCGAGCCTCACTGAAAAAAGGCTCTCCATATCATGAATTTTTCCGATCTCGGCCTCGAGACCGAGCTGCTGCGTGCCGTCACCGAAAAGGGATACGACACGCCCACCCCGATTCAGGCCAAAGCGATTCCTGCAGTCCTGTCCGGCCGCGACGTGCTGGCTGGAGCCCAAACCGGTACCGGTAAAACCGCGGCCTTCGTCTTGCCATTGCTGCAACGCTTGGCTGCAGCTAAAGGTGGGCTTCCGCGCGCCTTGGTGCTGAGTCCCACCCGCGAATTGACAGCACAGATTGCTGACAATGCAAAGAATTACGGCAAATACAAAAATATTCGCAGTATCGTGATCTTTGGTGGCGTGAGTGAGAAACCACAGATCGAGGCCTTGCGTCGCGGCTGCGACTTGGTGATCGCCACACCGGGACGATTGCTGGATCTCGTCGAGCAAGGCGTGGCCGATCTGTCGGCGATCGAAACCCTCGTGCTGGATGAGGCTGATCGCATGCTCGACATGGGCTTCATTCACGCCATCAAACGCATTATCAAGCTATTACCCCGCCAACGGCAATCGCTGATGTTTTCCGCAACGTACAGCGAGGACATCCGGCATCTCGCCGAGAAGATACTGCTCGACCCTGTGACCGTGGATGTGGCACCGCGCAACACGACGGCGCAGCGCGTGCAGCAAGTGGCATTTCGGGTTGCCAAAGAAGACAAGCGGCATTTGCTGATCCATCTCTTCCAGCAGGGTGCCGAGGACGAGGGCCCGTGGTATCAGGCGCTGGTGTTTGCTCGTACCAAGCACGGTGCCAATCGCCTGGCCCAGCAGCTGGACAATGCGGGGATTCGCGCTGCCGCGATCCATGGCAACAAAAGCCAAGCCGCTCGCGTGCGCGCTCTGGAGGATTTCAAGACCGGGCGTATTGCGGCGCTGGTTGCCACTGAGGTGGCCTCGCGCGGTCTCGATATCAAAGAATTGCCTCAGGTCGTGAACTACGAATTGCCGAACGTGCCTGAAGATTATGTTCATCGCATCGGCCGCACCGCACGGGCGGGGGCCACAGGGCGCGCCGTATCTTTGATTGCGCCCGATGAGACCAATTTGTTACGCGATATCGAGCGCACCATGAAGCAGACGATACCGGTGCTGCCAGTCCCCCAGTTTGCGATCCTCGCTCCGACGACGTCACCGCAAGCCCCCTCGCGCCCGACCAGCCATGCGCCTGATCGCTCATCGGGTCGACCGTCCGGTCGTCCGTCCGGGCGCTCGCCGGATCGATCGTTTGCTCCTCGGTCGGGTCGTTCCTCGGGGGGGCGGTCGAGATCGGGGCGGGGTAAATCAGCTGTTAAATGAGATGCGCTTTTGTCATCGAACGGGGTGACTAAGATCCCTCCCATTTGGATATAGTCCAAGCGATATTGTGTCGTGGTAGGCAGTCATGCAGAAGAACAACTACATACGGTTGGTCGCGCTCGTATTTGCGCTCATCGGCCTCGCGGGATGTGCGGCTACCACGACGAGGCCGACGGGCGCGACTGACGTGGCGGTCGAGGCTGAAAAAAGAATTCAGGCAGCCCTCGTCGTTCGCACCTACAAGACCGATGCGGAACGGCTCTATCGTCTCGCGTATCCCATTTACCAAGCCTCGACCGAGCTGTGTCGGGCGGACAAAGTGGGTCCTTCTTTGGGATTGATCGGTGTCGCCACACTCGACACCGTCCCATCTGATTACCGTGATGCGGCGCAAACAGAGCTCGGATTGACGCAGGGTGTCTCGGTCACGTTTTTGCCCGGCAATTCCGCTGCCGCAAAATCCGGTTTGCAGCTGGGGGATCAAATCATTGGTGTTGGTGTCACCGCGATCCCGGTGGGGCGCTTGGGTTTGGTCAACTTCGCCCGAGCGGCGCAGTCGATTGAGGCCTCAGAAAGAACCATGGATCTGACTGTGCTGCGTCAGGGCGCTCAGTTAGTCATCCCCGTCGAGCTCGAACTATTGCCGCGTATTGGGCTCAACTACGACGTGTTCTCCCCCATGGTCAATGCATGGGCGGACGGTACCAGCATCAATTTTACGCGCGGACTCATTCGCGCCATGCCTGCAGACGCCAGCATCAGCATGGTGGTTGCGCATGAATTGGCGCACAACTGTCAGGGACATATCGAGGCTAAACGCACCAACGCCATGGGCGGTTTGTTGCTCGATTTGCTCGCTGCCTCCGCGGGCGTCAACACCCAAGGCGCATTCACGGATTTTGCAGCGCGTGCCTACTCAGTGGATTTCGAACGCGAAGCCGATTATGTCGGTCTGTATTATTTGGCACGCGCCGGTGTCTCCATCAGCGAGGCTCGTGACGCCTATCGCTTATTGACCGTCGAAACGGGTGGCGCGTTGACCGCCGGTTACGGAGCGACCCATCCCGCTAATCCGGAGCGATTTGTCCGAATGGAAGCGACGGAGCGCGAGATTGCTGCCAAACAGGGCGCCATGCAGGCTCTGGTCCCGGAGCAACAGTCAAAGAAATAGGCCGCGCAGAAATCTTCTGACCTTGAATCAGGCATAGTCGGAGGCTAGGGCAATCTCCGATGGCAACGTCCAGGCGAGCACCATGGATGGTAGCGACGCCGCGTACATTAAGTAGGAGAGACCCATACTCAACCAAGGACCGAGTAAGCTGACTCGATCAGTCATGCCGGTGGCTTGCGTATCCAGCACCACGTACAGCGCAACATAAAAGACCATGCTCGCGGCAAGCAGTCGGTAGGCTCTCGTGTGAGCCCCGTCTCGCACCGAGATTTGTCTTTCGTCCAACAGATCATCGGGGGCATCAGAGAGCAGCCTGACTGACTTGCGTAACATCAAATAAAGCACGATGGTGCCTGTCAGCGTGGCAAACTCGATATACGACTGCCATTTCACGGGTGAAATAACCAAAGTGTGCACAGCCAGCAAGGTGATCATCAGGGCTTGCAGTAGCACCAGTGTGCGGCGTGTACGCCGCGCATGCCAGCGCGTCACTCGCGAGTCATTCAGGTTTCGTTGAACCTCAGCCGCGGTGACACCTTCCAACCAGTAAAACAGTTTTGCTTTTTCCGGCTTCGAGTTCATCGCAAGTCCTCCTCGGGAAAAGGAATCAAAGAAAAAATATCAGTGATAGGTGATTCCAGTGCCTCGGATATCCGCAGCGCCAGTCCGAGGCTCGGGCTGTATTCGCCGCGTTCCAGGTAACCGATGGTCTGGTAGTGCACGCCGACGAGATCCGCCAGTTGCTGACGACTGAGGCCGCGCTGTCCGCGCAAGCTCTCAACACGATTGAATACCGGCGTTTCTTTCTGGCGACTCACAGGCTGTAGTATAAATGCTATATCTGCGCTTTGGCCAGTCGCGCCGACAACGCGCGCGCGCCGTAGCTCCCCGCGCCCGTGCCGCCCCCGATTTGGTTAGACTCGACGGTGGGGAACAACTGCCTTGGCGAAAAAGGTCTTGGCCCATACAGAAGGAGACGGCGTATGACGCTGCTTCGGCGCACCATGATGGCGGCCGCAATTTTGCTGGCTTCGGCTGCGATTTTGACACACGGTGCAGCAACGGCTTTCTCGCCCAAGGGGGTCAGTCCGGTCGAGCACCAGGCTTTGGCGGCTGATCTCGCGGTCAATGCGCGCGGTGAAATAGGCATTCTTTGGGTCGATCGCTCGCCTACCTTGGCGGCTGCAGAGGCACTTAAGCAAAGCGAAGCCCAGGCAGGTCAGGCTGGCCATGCCAGTCATCATCAGGGCCATGCCGCCCACGGCTCGCCGCAGGCAGGGCTTGATCGCCATATTGCGCTCACTGATCTTTTCTTTGCAGTTTCTTTGGACGGCGGGGAAACCTTTTCAATTCCTGTCAAGGTCAATGCTGAAACCGGCGTGGTCTGGGGTCAGGCGGTCAGTCGCCCGCGCCTCGTCGGCACTCCCGATGGCCACTGGCACATCAGCTACGCGGCCAACGAGACTCATCCTGATCTCGACAAAACCGCCCTCACCACCCACTACACCCGATCATTGGACGGTGGCAGCTCTTTTGAGGCGCCTCGCCGCTTGTCCGCTTTGACAGATCAAGACCTCAGTTCCGTGATCCATGGCGGGTTTGTCAGTGCAGCTGCTTTCGGTTCGTTGACCGCCTCCGCGGACAACTCCATTGCGGTCGTCTGGATTGATACCCGCCACATGGATGCATCGAGTGCCTCCGCGTCGCTGTACGTGAATCGCTCGCGAGACGGCGGTAACACGTTTACCGGTGAGCGCCAAATTCTGGCCACCGGTGTGTGTCCTTGTTGCCAGATCATGGCGATCGATGGCGGCGGCGATGAATTGCTCATTGGGTCTCGCGCGGTCGATTCGGACAATTACCGGGCCGCTACGGTCATGCGGCTGGGTGGCGCAGGTTTGACGCCGCTCCGAAGCGATATCGGCGCAGCACCATGGCAGATCGAAGGCTGTCCGTTGAAGCCGACGGTTTTGGCGCGACACGAGAACAAAGTATTTGCTGCGGTGCACAGTGGCGGCGAGGCACAGCCCGGTGTGATTTTGTCTCTGTCCAGCGACGGTGGGGTGAGTTTTTCCTCGCAAGGCTTGGTTCACCCGGAGGCTGATGTGTCGGATTCGCCCAGTATTGCGACGAATGGCCGCTCCGTCGTGGTCGTTTGGCATGCCAAGACCTCCGGGCCTTGGCGGATTCACTATCGATTCTTTGATATGCAAGGAAAGCCCATAAAATCAGTTACGACCATCGATAGCGCAGCGCGCTCTGACCGCGCGCCCGTGGTCGTCGCCCTCGTGGACGGCGACTACCAAATGGCGTGGCAGCAAGATGGTCGTATTATGACTCAAAGAATCGTGGCGCCAAGATGATCAAGCTCGGGCAACAATCGATATTGCGTCTCGTAATCTTTGTTTGCATGCTGATCGGTGTGCTGTCCACGCCTTTACAGGCACAGGATAAATCCGGGGCAGGTCCGGCGACTACGATGCCGAGCCCTGCGCAGTTTCGCGCCACGTTGGATGCGTATCAGGGCAAGGTGCTGATCGTGAACGTGTGGGCAACCTGGTGTGTACCTTGCCTGCGAGAGATTCCTGATCTGCTCACCTTGCAGGCCGAGTTCTCGGCTCAGGGCGTGGTGCTCATCGGCGTAGCGGTGGATGAGCCTTCGCCGGGCGCTTTGGACGTAGAGCGCTATCGCAAACGATACTTCCCGACGTTCCGGACGTATGCAAGATCAGGCTCGGACCTTGATGAACTGACCCGGGTTTTGGATCCCGCTTGGAATGAAGTGGTGCCCACCACCTACTTGGTCGGGCGCGACGGGCAAATCAAACGGCGTATTCAGGGCAAGCGGTCCCTCGAGCAGTTTCGAGTAGCACTACAGGCTGTGCTGTAAGCGCCTTGTCGAGCATCAGCAGGCACTGCTGATGATTCAATTGTCCGAGCGGTCTTGTGAGCTCTCCCGTCAGGAGCACATAGGTATCTATGACTGCATAGGGTAGATGTCGTGATGCCTGCAGATCAAAGAGCTGCTCAATTTGCTGCCACAGTTGTTTAGCTTCGTACGCGGAAACTCCGCCAGCACGCTGCGTGATCTCTTGTAGGGCGAGCTGCACAGGCTCAGCAGCCTGTAACGGGGTCTTTCGGTGGAGGTGTGGGTCCATCGAAGCGCGAGCCTGCCAGCTTCGGTGCTGAATGCCCAGTGAAATCCATCCTTGCTTGCCAAAATTGCGGTCATAAACCGACAAACTCGGCGTAATACGTCTAGTGCGAGAGGCGCCTGATTTGATGACAATCTCGATGCGTATTAGTCGGCCACGCAGCGGCCTTGCCCTGCGGTTTTTCTTCGGTCATGTACCGCTTCGGTTCGTCCTCGAGTGTCAATGCCCAGATCTGTCAAATCAAAGAAATCAGAACAACTGTCGTTGGGCGAAGCCATTCGTTTCCATCGTCGTCGTGCCGGAGTCACGCAACGGCAATTGGCGGCCAGCATCCGGGCTCGCCCGGATAGTGTCTCGCGCATCGAGCGCGGCTATCATCAACCCTCGATCGAGCGGCTGGTCGCAATTGCAGACGCCTTGGGTGTCAGCCCGGAGTCGCTATTGGCGCGAGGCGCCGAGTCGTTGCCTGGTGAGATGATTGCGTTGATGAATGAAGTTAGGCGACTCGACCCTGCTACCCAGGTTTTCATCGTCGAAACTTTGCGCCAGCACGTCGAGTTTTTTGCCCGCGGGCAGCGATCAAGATGATGCGCGCTTGACCCGGCTTCCCGCCTTCCGCGACACTCGATTGATGAACCGTTCCCAATCGCATCCGATGCTGGCCGAGAGCACCCTTGATGAACGTGAGCGTCAGCAGTTTGTGACTCAACTGCGCGGACATTTGGCGAGTCGCGTCGTCCCCGGTAATTACAGTGTGTACGAGCGCAGGGTGGAGCCTCGTTTTCGCGCCCGTCACGGCCGAAGTCCGCGGCATTTCAGCGAAGTGCGTGCCGAGATGGAACAGGACGGTTATTACCAGTTTTGGAGCGCCATGCAGCGTTGCAGTCAGGAGCTCATGTGGGATTGCGTCATGGATCCCGTCGAACGACAGTTGGGCAACTTGCGCGACAAGGGCTTGGCAAGCGCGCGAAAATCGCGCCAGACGCGAGGCAAGTCCAAGCGCTCAGGTTCTTTGCAGTTGAATCCTGAACTTTTGGTGCCAAGGTATCACACGGCAGTTGATATCCATCTGCAACCCGGTGGTTATCACAGCGAATTCATTGAAGACGATGTCGCAGCTGGTGTGGTTTACGACATGGGTTTGCGCATCTACTCGAATGGCAGCATGGGTTCGCTGAATGAATATCTGGGCGACTTGCTGCTCGGGTTCTATCGCGAGCGATTTTCCGCCCAGCAACCAAAGAACATTCTGGATATGGGGTGCGCGATTGGCAACAGCACCTTGCCCTGGGCGAGAGCGTTCCCGACCGCACGGGTAGCTGCGATCGATGTCGCTGCACCCCAGCTGCGATACGCTCACGCACGAGCCGAGCACTTGGGTGTACCGGTGCACTTCAGTCAACAAAATGCGGAGTGCACCACGTTCGCCGACGAAAGTTTTGATCTGGTGATTTCGCACATCATGTTGCACGAAACCTCCAAGTCAGCCCTGAATCGCATTTTGCGAGAGTGTCACCGGCTGTTGCGACCGGGCGGCATCATGCTGCATCTTGAGGTGCCGCGCGGCCGGACGGTTCTAGAGCAGTTTTTGTACAACTGGGAGAGCTGGAACAATAACGAAACTTTTGGTCAGTTCATGACCGAGGTCAATCTCATACAGCTCGCCTGTCAGGCGGGGTTCGAGGCGGGTACGGTGCAGGTTGTCGATTACGCCGTCCGGCGTGAGCGGGAGCAGCGCCTTTACTCCTCCGACACCTACTGGAAGATTCTGCTGGCTACTAAATGAGGCTGCCGCGATTGGCTATCCCGGATTGCGCCAAGGCTCACGCAACACCCGTAGGATTCCTTCGAAGCGGGGGTCGGTCTCCTCGGAAGACTTGGTGGTCGCAGGAGGAGCGGGTTCGATCGGGTCGAGCGGCTCGGTTTCGATGGTGATTTCCCGATAATTCAGCTGCCCAAACACTTGGGCGTCCGCACCCAGTACCAAAGTCTTTTGCGCACCCACGTCGCCATGCACCCGACCGCGTACTTCAATGTCGCTTGCGGCGACCGTACCGTGGATTACTGCGGATCGATCGACGGAGAGTCGGCATTGGCGTTGGGGTTGGCTCGGCAGGACATGCCCGAGCACAGTGCCTGCGATATGGGCGTCATGGGCAAAACGCAGGCTGCCGTGAATCACAGTGTTTTCACCGATCACGGTCCGAATTTTCCTTCGACGCAACAAACCTGCCACAGTTCGGAGTATGCAAATGATGTTGCATGTTGCGTCCTCAAAATTGATCCAATATGGTAGCGTTCGCATCACATAAAACCAGAACGCTTCAGGGCGGCCATCATGGAAAGCAAAGACTCTAAAGGGTGTCTCTTCGTCGGCGAGGGGGTCACCATCAATGGCGAGGTTTCCTTGCCTGGGGCGGTATTTGTCGACGGTGTAATCAATGGTCAGATCAAGGCCAATGAGGTCTTTGTAGGCCTCACCGGAGAGGTCAACGGCACGGTCAGTGCGTCCAAGGCTGACATCCGGGGCGCTGTCGGCGATTCCATCGAAATCCATGAACACATTACGGTTCGAGCCAGCGCCCGCGTGCAAGGCAGCGTCACGTATCGATCGCTCGAGATCGAGCGAGGTGGCGTGATTGAAGGCCAATTGATCTGTGTGGAAGAGCCGATCGCCGGCCCACCAGAAGTACTGACGGCGCCGTCGCCACAGGCAGTCAATGAAAAGCCTGATGGGTCCGCGGACTCGTCTTCTTCCCCGGTATCCTGAGTTCTGTTCGGTGATCCATGTTCGGTAAACGCAGGAACGATGCGTCCAGCGAGCCTAGTCAGTCCGAGTCTTCGCGTCAGTCTTCGGAGTCCCCTGTCATGAACGACCTGAGTCGTAAATCCACGCTCCCCAACGAGGAGTCCTCACGTAATCGGCTCGGCGTGATTTCGGAGGGCTTCGAATGCGAAGGCTCCATTCGCTTTGATGGGCCCCTGCAATTGGACGGCCGTTTCAAAGGAACGATGTCGGTCAAAAGTTTGACCATTGGCAAGAGCGGCGATTGCGAAGCGGATTTGCGCTGCAAGACCTTGGTGGTGCGAGGGCGGTTTAACGGCAAGGCCGTGTGCGAAGAGTTGGAAGTGGCCACAGGCGCGGTGATTGTGGCCGACATCACTTACGATCGCATTCGCGTCGCCGCCGATTCGCACATTCGTGGAAGGCTCAGCCACCAGCCTGTGGATTGACGTAGTGGTTGGCTAGCTGCTGACAGGCATCAAAGATCAGCCACGGGGCCGGCGCAGCATTTGCACCATATCCTGATAGCGTTTCACTGACTTGTTGGCATTGCGGTCGGTTTCTAGTTCGCCGACGGTGTCTTCCAGTAGTCGATTGGGGATGAATCGTCCCGTGACGGAGCTGCAGCCATCCACGCTCAGCTCCGAATAACATACATCGCCCGCTACTCGGGCCTTGGCGCCAATCGTAACGCTTTGGTTGGCAAAGATATCGCCGTCTACGGAGCCGTGTACGATCACGTCGGTGCCGCGCACGGACCCTTTGACGATGCCCTTTTCGCCGATCCAGACTTGTGAGGTTTGGTCAGGGTTTTCAGGGGCGAGATCACCGAGAACGGTGCCATCAATGTGGATTCCCCCCGAATAGGTGAGGTTGCCATCGACAAGGGTGCCAGCACCGATCAGCGTTGCCAGCGAGCAATTTTTGCCTTTCTTGTCACGTCGAAACATGGCGGTTTCACCCCTCGTTTGACCGTTCCACTGCGGATCAGTCTAACCGCGTTGACCGGTGATGGGCAGCTCCCACCGCGACGATAATCCGACATTCATAATTATCGTAAAGCAAATCGGGGGCGGATCGGGCCATGATCGACAACACCAAGGAAACCAAAGGCTGCCTGTTCGTGGGCGAAGGGGTCAGGATTTCGGGCGATATCTCGCTGCCCGGGGCTATTTTTGTGGATGGGGTGGTCGATGGCACCATCGAAGCGCGCGAACTTTTCGTTGGGGCGTCAGGCTGCGTCACGGGCAGCGCCAAAGTCGCCAAGGCGGATATTCGCGGCGTCATGGGGCAGCGCCTTGAAGCCGCGGAGCATGTGACCTTGCGCTCGACGGGGCGTCTGGAGGGCAAGATCGTGTATCGATCGATCGATATCGAGCGCGGCGGTATCGTTCAAGGTGAAATGGTCTGTGAAGCAACTCCACCGGAACCGCCGATACCGTCCATCGCCGCAGATTTGGCTGATGACGTTGATCAACCCCCATCCGTTTGAGGCGTCTTGATGTTCGGTAAACGCCGCGAGGCCCCCGCCGATCCGGCGCCCGTCATCGATCACGACACACTTCCGGCGCCACCGGCACCGGCGCGGGGTCGGCCTGCCTATTTTGGGCAGGGGTTTTCCGCTGAGGGCGCCATTCATTTTGATGGCCAGTTCGATCTCGATGGGCATTTCACGGGTGACATCAGAACGGCTCGACTGATCATCGGGCCAACCGGGCGTTGTGACGGCAATGTTGTCTGTGATTCTCTGGTCGTCAAAGGTCATTTCTCGGGTTCCGCGAGCTGTCGCGAGCTCGAAGTGCACACCGGTGCGCAGCTCGTGGCCGATGTGACCTACGCCGAGATTCGGGTGACGCCCAGAGCCCGCATCAGTGGTCGACTGATCCACCGGCCACGCTAAGGGGTGTCTCGCCTCATCCGCTAGCGTCGGCGTCGGTATACTCGAGCCCCATTTCCCTGATCGGGGCTTTGCCGATGAAACAATTGAGCAGCACCTTGCTGAAGGGTCTGTTGACCATCCTGCCCATCAGCTTGACGGTCTACTTTGCGTATTGGCTCGGCGTGACCACGGAAAACCTGCTGTCGACGCCGCTTATGTGGCTGGTCTCCGAGCGCTACTACTATCCAGGCATGGGCTTAATTGCTGGCGTTTTGGTGTTGCTCGTAATCGGCCTGTTGGTCAATGCCTATCTCGTTCGTCGTCTGATCGATTTTGGTGAGCGGTGGTTGTTGCGTGTGCCCGTACTCAAAACTGTATACGGTGCCATTCGCGATCTGACGAGCCTTGTGCGGGTCGGGGATGGCGGCGGTGAGCTGCAGCGGGTGGTGCTGGTCGATGTCGGTCCGGGTCGTGTCATCGGTTTTGTGACGCAGGAGTCTGCGGGTTTGCCCGGCATGCCCGAGGACCCTACGTTGGTCGCCGTGTATCTGCCGATGAGTTACCAGATCGGCGGCTATACCCTTTATTTGCCGCGTGACCGACTGCAACCGACCGATCTTTCGGTCGAGCAGGCCATGCGTATCGTGCTCACGGGTGGCCTGCAGAATCGCTGAGGCGACGTAATCCGCTCGTCATCCCGACCGCTATCCACAACAAGATGCAGACCAATAGGTGCAAACCATAAGGTGCAGACCATGATTTCATTGGACTACTCGATTCGTGACCGAATTGCCGTGATTGCTTTTGCTTCACCGCCAGTCAACAGTTTAAGTTTTGATTTGCGCGTAGCCTTGGTCGCTGCACTGGAGCGCGCCAAATCGGATACGGACGTGGATGCCGTGGTGCTGATCGGGAGCAACGATACTTTTTGCGCCGGCGCCGACATCAAAGAATTCGGCACGCCGGCCATGGTACGTGGCCCCGGTCTCTCCACCCTGAACTCCACCATCGAAGACTTGGGTAAACCCGTGGTTGCAGCCATCGCAGGCGTTGCGCTCGGTGGCGGACTGGAGCTTGCCATGAGTTGCCACCATCGCGTCGCCCTGAGCAAGACCAAGCTCGGCTTGCCCGAAGTCAAACTCGGTTTGCTTCCCGGCGCCGGTGGCACTCAACGATTACCCCGCCTGATCGGGGTGGAAAATGCCCTCAACGTCATGCTCTCGGGCGAGCCGTTGCCCGCTACCATGTTTGCCAATACTCCTTTGCTCGATCGAGTGGTGGATACCGAGTTGCTGGAGACCGCCTTTGAGGTCGCGCGCCAGTCCGCGGCCGAGCATACAGCCGGCAAGCCGCTGCCCCGGGCGCGCGATCGCCGAGTCAAAGAGCGCGATCTTGAGGCGTTGTGCCAGTTTGCACGCAATACAGCTAAAACCGCCTTCAAGGCCTATCCGGCGCCGCCGGCCATCATCGATGCCGTGCAATATGGTGCACTGCATGATTTCGACTCGGGTCTCGCCGAAGAGAATCGCTTGTTCAGGCAGTTGCTGATCGATCCGGTTTCTGCTGCATTGCGCCACATTTTCTTCGCGGATCGTGCTGCATCGAAAGTCAAAGATTTATCGGCTGATGTGAAGCCCAAAGAGATCAAGAAGGTCGCTATCATCGGTGCCGGTACCATGGGCACCGGAATCGCGATCAACTTCCTCACTGCCGGCATCGAAACACGCTTGCTGGAGCTCAATCAGGAGGCACTTGATCGAGGGGTCGACCGAATCCGTGATTACTTTGAAAGCCGAGTCAAAAAAGGCAAGCTCATTGCGGATAAAGCCAAGGCGCAAGCGGCGTTGCTCGTGCCAGTGCTCGGTTATGCCCAAATTTCCGATGTCGATTTGGTGATTGAAGCCGTCTTTGAGGATATGGGCGTCAAAAAACAAGTATTTGCTGAGCTCGACGCGCATGTGCGTGAGGGCGCCATCCTTGCCACCAATACTTCGACCCTCGATGTGGATGCGATCGCAGCGACGACCCGTCGGCCGGAGGATGTCATCGGTTTGCACTTTTTCAGTCCGGCCAATGTCATGAAGCTGCTGGAAGTGGTGCGCGGCAGGAAAACCAACTTGGCAGTATTAGCTACAGCCATGGCGCTCGCCAAAAAAATACGCAAAACAGCGGTGGTGTCGGGTGTTTGCGACGGCTTCATTGGCAATCGCATGATCAATCAGTATTCCGCTCAGGCGCTGGCCATGCTGGAGGAGGGGGCGAGCCCGCAGCAAATCGATGCGGCCATCGAGAAGTTCGGTTTCGCCATGGGGCCGTTTCGCATGAGCGACTTGGCGGGGAACGATATCGGTTGGCATATCCGCAAACGGCAATTGGCCGAGGGCAAACTCGCGCGCACCTCCATCATCGCCGACCGTTTGTGCGAGCTTGGGCGATTTGGTCAGAAAACAGGCGCCGGTTGGTACGACTACCGGCCGGGTGATCGGCAGGCTTACGTCTCTGACATGGTCGAAAAGTTGATCGTTGAGCAGCGTCAACAGAGCGGATCAACGATTCGGGTGCTCACCGATACGGAGATTGTCGACCGTTTAGTGTTTTCTTTGGTAAACGAGGGTGCGCGCATTCTGCACGAGGGCGTTGCACAAAGAGCTTCGGACATCGATCTCGTTTATTTGACTGGTTACGGCTTCCCGATATGGCGCGGTGGGCCCATGCACTATGCGGAGTCCCGTTCGTTGTACGAGGTAGTGCGGCGCATGCGCGAATTTGCCCACTTGCCGGGTGCAGATCGTGCGTTCTGGGAACCTGCGCCCTTGCTGCAGCGTTGCGCGCAAAGCGGTCAGGGGTTTGACGGAGGTGCAGCATGAGCAGCCGGGCTATCGAGCAGGCCGTGATCGTATCCACGGCACGTACGCCGCTCGCCAAAAGTTGGCGGGGTTCATTCAATATGACGCACGGTGCCACCCTTGGTGCACACGCAGTCAAAGCGGCTGTTGATCGGGCTGGCATCGAGCCCAGCTTGATTGAAGATGTGATCATGGGTTGCGCTTTGCCGGAGGGTACGACCGGCAACAATATCGCTCGACAGGTCGCTTTGCGGGCAGGTCTGCCGGTCGAGGTGGCGGGTATGACCGTCAACCGTTTCTGCTCGTCGGGACTGCAAAGTATCGCCTTGGCGGCGCAACGGATCATGGCGGGCGAGGGCAGTGTATATGTGGCAGGTGGCCTTGAGTCGATCTCCTGCGTACAACTCGAGGTCAACATGCACATGGCCATGGATTCATGGCTCAAAGAAAACAAGCCAGCCATTTATCACAGCATGCTACAGACGGCAGAAACCGTCGCGCAGCGCTACGCGATCTCCCGCGAGCGACAGGACGAGTACGGAGCCCGCAGTCAGCAACGGGCCTGTGCAGCCGATGCAGCGGGTCATTTCAAGGAGGAGATCGCCCCCATTACCGTGCGAATGGCGGGTGTCGATCAGTCAGCGGGTGGTCGACTTTACACACGCGAGGTCACGGTCGCGCGTGACGAAGGTTTGCGTGAGGGGACCACGGTTGAGGCCATCGCCAAAATCAAATCCGCGACACGAGGTGGCTCGGTGGCGGCGGGTAATGCCAGCCAATTCTCGGACGGTGCAGGAGCCTGTGTGGTGATGAGCGCTGCCGAAGCAGACCGTCTGGGTCTCGCTCCCCTCGGGATATTCCGGGGGTTTGCCGTGGCGGGCTGCGAGCCGGACGAAATGGGCATAGGCCCTGTGTATGCCATCCCCAAGCTGCTGCAGCGTGCAGGTCTTAAAGTCGAACAGATTGATCTTTGGGAGCTCAACGAAGCGTTTGCAGTACAGGTGCTTTATTGTCGTGATCGCTTGGGTTTGCCCGATGAGCGTTTGAATGTGGACGGTGGTGCGATCGCTGTCGGGCATCCGTACGGCATGAGCGGCCAAAGATTGGTGGGTCATGCTTTACTGGCTGGCAAGCGTCTCGGTGCAAAGCGGGTCGTGACGACGATGTGCATTGGTGGTGGCATGGGTGCGGCTGCGCTCTTCGAGATTCCGTGACGGCTCGATCGGTCATGACGAATCGGCACTTCGCTTGCCGTCGGCGACGGTTGGGAATCACGAGTCTGTTATGTGCCCTACTGCTGGGCGGCGCAGGGGTGACCGCGATGGCGATCGAAGTGCCCGAGTATCGAGTCCTCGAATCGGATGGTGCATTCGAATTGCGTGAGTACTCCGCCTATCTTATTGCCGAGACCGAGGTGGAATCGGGCTTCATGAATGCAGGCAACGTGGCCTTTGGTCGTCTATTTCGCTACATCAGTGGCGCCAACGTCAGCGAAACGCGTATTGCGATGACCGCGCCTGTGGAGCAGGTCGATACGAGTGGTGAGCGCATCGCCATGACGGCGCCCGTCGAGCAGGTCAAGTCGGGGAATCTCTACCGTGTGGGGTTCATTGTGCCGCGCAAGTACAGCCTTGAGACCGTACCTAAACCGCTTGATTCGCGCATCAGGATTCGGGCTGTCGAGCCGCGGCGTGTGGCGGTGTGGCGTTACAGCGGTCGTTGGACAGAGAATAACTTCCTCGAGCATGAGCGCTTGCTGCGTGATGCACTGCGTGCTCGCGCGCTCCCGGTTGCCGATACGGTGCCGGCGATCATTGCCCGCTATGATGCACCCTTCATGCCGTGGTTCATGCGCCGCAATGAAGTGCATATTTCTTTGACAAGTTCTCCTTGATCGCAGGGGTCTCGCCGTCATGAAAGAAATGGATCGCCGACGCTTTGTCAAAGGTTCGCTCGCTTCGGGTTTTGCGGCTGCAGTCCTGCCGATCAGTGCCACCACCTTGACGACGCCCCTCGAGGGTCTGGTCGATGGCGTGGCCAGCATTCCAGCAGCCGGCGTTCAATTACCCGCGTACTGGGCGAGACCCCGTGCTGGAAAAAGATGGCCCGTCGTCATCGTGATCCAGGAAATATTCGGTGTACATGAACATATCCGTGACGTATGCCGGCGTTTTGCCCGACGAGGGGTCTTCGCGATTGCCAGTGAATATTTTGTCCGCCAGGGCGATCCCACACGCGTGTCGGATATGAGCGAATTGATGCAGAGCATCGTCGCCAAAGTACCCGACTCGCAAGTCATGCAAGATATTGACGCCACAATTGCCTGGGCGCAGCAGCAGGGTGGCACCGATGCGATTGGCATCACGGGATTTTGTTGGGGTGGTCGCATCACCTGGTTGCATGCGGCCCACAATCCTGCCGTACGTGCCGGCGTGGCTTGGTATGGTCGCTTACTCGGTACAAGCAATGATTTGCAGCCACGCCATCCCGTCGAGATCGCAGCGCAGTTGCGAGCGCCCGTACTCGGATTGTATGGCGGGCTTGATCGCGGTATTCCATTGGACTCTGTGGAGTCCATGCGGCAGGCCTTGAGTGCCGAGACCGTCTCGGAGGCGGCTCGTGAATCACGAATCATCGTCTACCCCGATGCCGGACATGGCTTTTATGCCGACTATCGTCCGTCCTATCGCGCCGCGGATGCGAGCAGCGCCTTTGAGTCCTGTTGCGATTGGTTTCGGCAACGGGGTGTGATGCCCGACGACAAGGATAGCTGAGTGCTGTTGAGGCTTGATGAGATTTCTTTGGCGTATGGCGCCAAGCCTCTGCTCGAAAAGGCCTCCTTGCTGGTGGGCGAGCGCGAGCGGGTGTGTATTGTCGGTCGTAATGGTGAGGGAAAATCCTCGCTCCTCAGGGTGGCCGCAGGGATCACAGCCGCCGACGAGGGCCAGCGCTGGGTGAGGCCAGGTGCTCGGCTTGCGATGTTGGTCCAAGATCTGGATGATTCTTCGGCCAAGACGGTGGGTGAGGTCATTTTTTCGGCGGTCAATGCCGAACCCGGTGCGGATGATTCGCTGGTCATTCCGCAGCATCGTGTAGATGCGCTACTTTCGAAGCTGAAACTTGATCCGAGTTGGGTCTTTGACTCTTTATCGGGGGGCTGGCGCCGACGCGTGCTGTTGGCACGCGCGCTGGCTTGTGAGCCGGATGTGCTACTGCTAGATGAGCCGACCAACCATCTTGATATCGAGGCGATCGAGTGGCTCGAGAACGTGATGCTGGATTTCAGGGGCGCCTTGCTTTTTGTCAGCCATGATCGCTATTTCGTCAATCGTCTCGCTACCCGTATTGCAGAGCTTGATCGCGGTCGTTTGACGCAATGGCCGGGCAACTATGATGAATATCAGCGACGAAAAGCCCTGTTGTTAGCCAATGAAGCCAAAGAAAATGCTGAGTTTGATCGCAAGTGGTCTGCCGAGGAAGTTTGGATCAGAAAAGGTGTGGAGGCACGCCGAACCCGTAACGAGGGACGAGTACGCGCCCTTGAGCAGATGCGCGAGGAGCGTCGTCAGCGGCGGGTGAGATCGGGGCCAGCAAAGATCGAGCTCTTCGAGGCCGATCGTTCCGGCAAGCTCCTATTCGAGCTTGAGGGGGTGAGTCTAAAGCGTGGTGATCGCGATATCGTTCGCGACTTCAGTCTGCGTATGCAGCGCGGTGATCGTATCGGCATCGTCGGGCCCAATGGTTTCGGCAAAAGCTCGCTGCTCAAGCTGTTGTTGGGCGAGCTTGAGCCAGATGCAGGATCAGTGCAGCGCGCGAGTACATTGCAGATCGCCTACTATGATCAGCAGCGCGAGCAACTGGATCTCGATTCCAGCGTGTTCGATAACGTCAATGACGGCAACGAATTCATTGGTGATGGTGCTGCAAGACGGCACGTGTCCAGTTGGTTGCGGGATTTCCTGTTTCGTCCAGAGCAATTCCGGACACCTGCGTCGGCACTATCAGGCGGTGAGCGTAATCGCTTGTTGTTGGCGCGTATCTTTGCCCGTCCGGCCAATCTCTTGGTATTGGATGAGCCTACCAATGACCTGGATATCGAGACGCTCGAGTTACTCGAGGAAAAAATCGCGGATTTCAGCGGTAGTCTGCTGCTCGTCAGCCATGATCGTACGTTTCTCGACCGCGTCGTCAGCAGTCTCTTGGTGCTTGAAGGGCAAGGCAAGATTCAGGACTTCGTCGGCGGGTGGTCCGACTGGCGTGCCTGGAAATCGCGGGAGGCTAAAGAGAGATCCAGTAATCAGCATCCATCCAAGCCGGTGACCCATCGAGGTGTCACCGAGCGACCACGTCCTCCGCGGATGAGTTACAAGGAGCAGCGCGAGTTCGAGGGCTTGCCCCAAAAATTGGAATCTCTGGAGAGCAGCAAAGCCGAACTCGAGGCAAAGATCATGCTACCCACGTTCTACTCTCAACCCGAACAGCACGTACGCGAGACTCTGCAGAACCTGCAGCAAGTGGATCTCGCGATTGCCGCTACGTGGGAGCGTTGGGCGGAACTTGAGGCACTCGCTGCCGCGTCGGGGCGCTCGTTTTAACCACGCTCGCGTTAACCACCCGCGCGTTTTGCGGCATAGCCGCGTCGTTCGAGCTCGGCAACCAAAGTATCACGGTGTTCGCCCTGAATCTCGATCTGACCATCCACCACCCGACCGCCCGAACCGCAGCGCTGCTTGAGTTCCTTGGCGAGTTGCTCAAGTTGGGTGAGACCAAGTGGCAACCCGCTGATCACGGATACACCCTTGCCGCCGCGGCCTTGGGTGGCCCGACTGACACGAATGATTGCGGGTTTGCCCGATGCCAGCGATGAGTGCAGGGTGCCCGCGAGTTTCTTTCGGCGTTCATCAATGCTCACGATGCGGATTCTAGATCAGACTGAGGTAAGCCAAAACAGCACATCGGCTCTAGAATCGAACTTATGAAACTCATATCTGCTCGCACAGCCTGGTTGGGTCTCGTCGCTGGTCTCCTGGTAGCAGCTTTGGCACGTGCAGAAGGTCCGGCACCGGTCCCAAAGCCGCTCACGACCATGCAGGTGATGGCACAAACCGTGGATGCCGATTGGCGCCAGCCGCGTGCCGAAGATCTGCTCATCATGCAGCTCGAGGCCGGTCGTATCATCATCGAGCTGGCACCTATCTTTGCTCCCGAGCATGTCAACAATATCCTGACCTTGGTCAATGGTGGTTGGTTTGACGGATTGTCGATCAACCGGGTGCAGGACAACTTTGTCGCCCAGTGGGGGGATCCCGATAACAGCAAACCGCTGGGCGAGGCCTCGGTCTCACTGGCCGGAGAGTTTTCCCGCCCGCGTACCAAAGATTTAAGCTGGTATCTGTTGCCGGATGGTGATGTGTATGCCCCACAGGTAGGGTGGGTGAACGGTTTTGCCGCAGCGCGCGATGTCGCTTCGGATAAAGCATGGCTTGCGCACTGTTACGGCACGATCGGTGTCGGTCGGGACAGCGCAGCGGATTCAGGTAATGGCGCGGAGCTTTATGCCGTGATTGGTCATGCGCCTCGTCAACTTGACCGTAACATCACAGTTGTCGGGCGTGTGCTGCAAGGAATGGAGTGGCTTTCCTCGCTGCCGCGAGGCACCGGACCTCTGGGATTCTATGAGGAAGAGCAAGAACGCGTGCGGATCGTGTCGATCACGCAGGCCAGTCGCTTGCCCGAGGCGGAGCGCCCAAAGATTGAAGTTCTGCACACCCATCGCCCTATTTTCGATTTATTTGTCGAATCGCGCCGCAATCGGCGTGATGAGTGGTACCTCATTCCCGCGGGTCATATCGATCTTTGCAATGTGGTGGTACCGGTGCGTAGCCGCGAGCAGCCGCAATGAAACCCATGCAGGTCGCGGTTATTGGCGCGGGAATCGGTGGCTTGGCCGCGGCCTTGGCCTTGTTGCGGGCGGGCCATCAGGTGCGTGTATACGAGCTGGTGGATACCTTAGGTGAAGTCGGAGCGGGTTTGAGCATCACCCCTAACGCCGGCAAGGCTTTGCGAGCGCTGGGTCTTGCTGAGGTACTGGCGCAGATCGGTAATCGTCCCCCTGCCGGCGCCATTCGCCACTACGCCACGGGAGCGCAACTGGTCGCACTACCGCAGGATCAGAGCGAGGCGCGCTATGGCATGCCGCTTTATCACGTCCACCGTGCCGATCTACACCGTGCATTACGAGACGCGATCCATGCCATAGACCCGAGTTGCGTTCATACGGGCGCGGGACTGCAGCGCTTGCAAACCACATCAGACGGAGTGCAGTTCACTTTGACGGACGGCCGCCCGTATCACGCTGATTGGCTAGTCGGTGCAGATGGTATCCATTCACGAACCCGGCATGAAATCTTTGGCGCAGATCAGCCGAACTTTACGGGTTATGTGGCTTGGCGCGGGCTGATTCCCGGCGATCAGGTTCCGTCGGAATTGCTCGATCCACCCTTGTGCATGACCGTGGGCCCGCGACGCATGCTCATGCGTTATCCCTTACGTAAAGGAGCATGGGTAAATTTCGTCGCCGTGGCGCGGCGTCAAAGTTGGACGGAAGAAGGCTGGTCAGTACCATCCACACTCAATGAATTGTTGCAGGAGTTTGCCGACTTTGAGTCGCATACGCTGGAATTGCTGAAATTGACGCCGGCAGATCGACTGTTCAAATGGGGGCTGTTCGACCGTGATCCTTTGCCCACCTGGACCTGCGGCCGTGTCACCTTGCTCGGTGATTCCGCTCATGCGATGCCGCCGTTCACGGGGCAGGGTGCAGTGATGGCACTTGAAGATGCGGTGGTGTTGGGGCGGGCAGCGGAGCTTGAGCAAGATCCCACGCAGGCACTCAGACGCTACGAGCAGGCGCGATTGCCGCGCGTGACGGCTGCGTTGCAGATGTCTCGCAGTCGTGCCGATCTATACTTTGCCGACGACCCTGCCGCACAGGTGCAGGCACTGGCCGCAGGCATGGGCGAAGTACGTACGCTCTATGATTATGACGCCGGTGAAGTGTCAATCTAAAGAATCAGTGTCTGGCGCAGGGTGCTACCGCTCGCCAAGCGATCAAAGCCCGCATTGATGTCATCCAGGCGCAAGGTCTCGGCCAGCAGTCGATCCACCGGCAAGCGGCCCTCCTGGAACCATTCGATATAGCGCGGAATATCTCGTGCGGGGACGCAGCTACCAAGGTAACTGCCTTTGATGCAGCGCTCCTCGGCAACCAGGCCCGCCTGTGGGATGGCGAATTGGGTTTTGGGATGCGGAAGTCCCGCTGTTACCGTGGTACCTCCGCGTCGCGTGATCTGGTAGGCGACGTTCATGGCCTGGGCGGACCCCGCCATTTCAAACGCGTAATCCACACCTCCGTTCGTCGCCTCGCGTATTTCTTTGATTATATCCGGCGAGGCTCCATCAAAGACATGGGTGGCGCCGAGCTCGCGTGCAAGCTGCAACTTGCTCGGCGAGAGATCCACCGCAACGAGTGGCTGAGCTGCGCGCAACCGCGCACCCAGGAGTGCAGCAAGGCCGACGCCACCAAGACCAATGATCGCTACGCTTTTGCCTTCACGTACATCCGCTGTGTTGATGACGGCCCCGGTACCCGTGATGACGGCGCAGCCAAACACGGCGGCTTGCGCGAAGTCGAGCTCGCGATCCACCCGTACCAGCGACTGCTCGGATATCACCGCATAGTCAGCAAACGCGGATACCCCGAGATGATGATGCAGCGACTGCCCATCCCGACGCAGTCGTCGTGCCCCGCTCAGCAGGGTTCCTGCCGTATTGGCAGCGAGTGCAGGCTCGCAGAGAGCTGGCCGTTGTTCGCGGCAGGGATTGCACTGACCGCAGCTTGGCACAAATGCGGTGACCACATGATCGCCGACAGCTAGCGAGGTCACGCCTGTGCCGAGTTCCTCCACAACCCCCGCGCCTTCATGTCCCAGTACCATCGGTATTGGTCGGGGCCGATTGCCGTCGATCACCGATAAATCAGAGTGACAAAGTCCCGCAGCTCGCATTTTGATCAGCACCTCGCCGGGGCCTGGCGGATCGAGATCCACTTCTGCAATCTCCAGCGGCATCGACTCGGCATAGGGCGCTGTAGCGCCGATCTGGTGCAAAATGGCTGCGCGGATTTTCATGACCATGATCGACCTGTATGGCGGGAATATGTCGACGCTAAGCTTTCTCGCTAGATCTGGCAACACACCGGGAGGCACGGATGAGCGACAAAGCAGCAGCCCCGACACGAAACATGTTCAAGGTGTTTCGCTCCATCCCGACACGTTGGCGCGACAATGATGTCTATGGTCACGTCAATAACGTCGTGTACTACGAATATTTTGATACTGCTGTCAATGGTTTTTTGATGGATGCCACGGGCGTGGATATTCGTGCTTTACCCGCGATCGGCGTGGTGGTGGAAACCGGCTGCAAATATTTCAAGTCCATCTCGTTTCCGGACGTACTCGATATCGGATTAAGCGTCACGCGGGTCGGGGACAGCAGCGTTCAGTATCGTCTGGGGGTTTTTCAAGCGGGCGCTTCACGGGCCGCGGCTGAGGGTCGGTTTGTGCATGTTTATGTTGATGCAGAGACTCGCAACAAGGTTTCGATGCCGGATATCATCCGCCAGTCTGTGTTGCCGTTGTTTGAGGGAGCTCAATGAAACCAGCCGTGGTCCTGCTGTCGCTGATGTTGGCGCCGCTATGCGGATTTCTGTCATGGCAGGTGGGTTGGTTGACGGGTTTAACCCAGCTTTGGCAGATACTGCTGTTTGCCTGGCCAGCAAGCGTGGTGTTTTTTTGGATGGTTTTTTCCCGCTTGTTCAAGGTTGGCGTCGAGCCGAGAGCCGGGGCCATCAGCTGGGGTACTTTGTCCAAGTTCCTTCATTGGTTCATGGCGTTCTGTATGTTCGGTACAGCCGCGCTCATGTATTACATGGTGAATATCGGTGATCTTGAAGATCCAGTGTTGAGGGCGGAGTACAGTCTTTTGCTGAAGCAGCACAAATCCATCGGCTTGATCGTGCTGTTTTTGGTGGTTTTTCGTTTTTTATGGAATCGTAGACGGGTCCGTCCGCCAGTGCCTCTGGGCATCACTCGTGCGCAGCAGCTGAGCTCCAAGGCCAGCCACCATGTTCTTTATCTCGCCATGTTGGTCGTGCCTTTGCTCGGCTGGATGGCTTCCATGACCTACGGCGGGAGAACTTTTTTCTTTGGTCTTTTTGAGCTGCCGGTGTGGCTACCCAAGAACATGGATTGGGCGTACGTGTTGCATTCCGCGCACATCTGGGGCGCCTGGTTCATGTTTGGCGTAGTGGCGTTGCACGCAACGGCCGCGCTTTGGCATCACTTTGTCCGCCGCGATGCCACGCTCGTGCAAATGCTGCCCGATTCCGGGCACTCTACGCGGATAGGTCAGCCTTGAAGTCGACCCCGACTTGAGCGGATGATCCCGAGCGCACCGCTGCGAACGACTTCGCGCAATTCCGCACCCTTGCCGAGGTCTTCAATGAAACGATCGACCTCGGCTTCACTCGCGGTCAGCTCGACAATAAACCCCTCGGTGGCCGGGTCCAGCACTCGACCGCCTGCGCGTACGACATAGCCGCGCACGGCATCGGCCTGCTCGGGACGAACCTTGAGTCGCAGCAGAACCAGCTCGCGCTCGATGTGCCCGCCTTGGGTCATGTCCTCGACGGTGACCACATCCACCAGTTTGTTGAGCTGACTCAGAATCTGCTGCACGACGGAGTCCGAGCCCCGAGTGACCAAAGTGATACGCGATACGGTCGGGTCATTAGTGGCTGCTACCGACAGTGACTCGATGTTATAGCCGCGGGTCGAGAACAGCCCGGCGACCCGGGTCAGCGCGCCCGCCTCGTTCTGCAGATGAATGGCGATGATGTGTCTCATGTTTCGCGACAGGATATTGCATGGAGCAGTCGAACTGATAGTCTCGCGAATCCCCTACGTCATTATTTCAGTGGTGTTCACCGTGCCTGAGTCAATCGATCGCTTGCGAGAGCAGAAGCCTGCATCCCCTCACCCGCGTGCTGGAGAGACCCTGACAGGCGCCGAGATGATCGTTCAGGTTCTCGCCGACGAGGGGACCACCGCCATCTTTGGTTATTCAGGTGGCGCCATTTTGCCAACCTATGATGCCGTGTTTCTGCACAACCAAGCCCAAGCCAGCAAGGGTCAGCCGCAAATGCCCTTGATTGTACCTGCCAACGAACAAGGGGCGGGGTTCATGGCGGCGGGCTATGCCCGCGCCAGTGGCCGTGTCGGCGTGTGTCTCGTGACATCGGGCCCCGGCGCGACCAATACCGTGACCCCAGTGCGTGATTCGATGGCCGACTCGGTACCCATGGTCGTGATCTGCGGTCAGGTGCCAACAGCAGCGATCGGCACCGATGCTTTTCAGGAGGCGCCAGTCCCGGCGCTGATGGGTGCCGTCGCCAAACACATTTTTCTCGTCACCGATCCGACCAAGTTGGAAGCAACTGTGCGCACCGCTTTCGAAATCGCTCGGACTGGTAGGCCTGGGCCCGTGGTGGTCGATGTGCCGAAGGATGTCCAGAACTGGACCGGCGTCTTTCGTGGTGAGGGCGTACTGCCCATCCCGGGTTATCGCAAACGGCTTTTTGCCACGGCCCATGCCGGAATCGAAGACGACGAAGCGGCCGAGTTCTTCAGCATGCTGCGCAGTGTCAAAAAGCCTTTGATCTATGCCGGCGGCGGGGTCATCAACGGCAATGCGGCCAAGGAGCTGACAGCCTTTGCGACTCATCTGCAGATCCCAGTGGTCACAACGCTGATGGGTATCGGGGCTTTTGATACGACTCACCCGTTGGCCATGCGCATGCTGGGTATGCACGGTGCCGCCTTCGCCAATTACGCGGTTGACGACTGCGACATGCTGATCGCAATTGGGGCGCGTTTTGATGATCGGGTCGCTGGCGTGCCTGACAAATTTGCCCCTCGCGCCAAAAAAATCGTTCATATGGATATCGATCGCGCCGAGATCAACAAGGTCAAGCGCGTCGATTGGAGTCATGTCGGCGAATTACGCACGGCCATCGAGTCGCTGACTTCTTACGCGGAACGCGTTGGCTTTCAAGCTGACTACAGTCTCTGGCATGCGGAGCTCGATGTACTGCGCAATGAACACGCAATGAATTACGACCGCGACAGTGAGCTGATCCAACCCTACTACGTCATCGAAGAAATCAATCGACAGACTCGTGGTGAAGCCATCATTGCTACGGGTGTGGGTCAGCACCAGATGTGGGCTGCTCAGTATTTTGATTTTCGACATCCACGCCTGTGGCTGACTTCGGGTTCGATGGGTACGATGGGCTTTGGTTTGCCTGCGGCCGTCGGCGCACAGTTTGCCAACCCGGATGCTCTGGTGATCGATATCGATGGCGATGCCTCCATTCGAATGAATATCGGCGAGCTTGAAACCGTGACGACGTACAATCTTCCGGTCAAGGTCGTGGTGCTCAACAATTACGGTGACGGCATGGTCAAGCAATGGCAAAAGCTCTTTTTCAAGGGTCGATTGTCGGCAAGCGACAAATCTCTGCACAAAAAAGACTTCATCAAGACCGCTCAGGCCGACGGATTCGAGTTCGCCGTGCGCCTTGATCAAAAATCGGACGTTCCCCGCGTAATCAAAGAATTCATCGAGTTCAGGGGGCCTGCTTTTCTCGAAGTGATCATTGATCCGGATGCAGGGGTCTACCCGATGGTCGGTCCTGGGCAGTCCTACGATGCGATG